>CAMQUV010000089.1 GCA_947037995.1 uncultured Rikenellaceae bacterium | reverse complement strand
AGTGAAGTCTTCGCTACTAGGGCGGTGATTGCACAAAGCTCTCACGCACCCAAACGCACCCATAACCCAACTACTCACTAATACAACGCACAGACCAGCCGTAGGAGCGGCCACTGTAGTTACTATTGGGGTAAACGTAGCCTGAGTAGAAGGATAAATTGTACCCGTTGGAGGTATTATAAGGAGTAGACATCCAGGCGTAACCATTGAAACCTACGAGGTAGAACTTACCATTGGAGTAGCTACGCCTACCGCTGGCGGGGAAGAAGGATGAGTTCATAGTCCAAGTTACTCCGCCGGTTAAGCTAGTGCCGAATGATGGTGTAGTGAAATTAGCATATGTATCCTTAGGTGGCACTCTATATCCTGCGGGGCAAGGGTCATATAGTGTTTTAGTGGTCGGGTTCCACCAAGATGCACCCGATGGTGTTGTTATCATATCGCCACTCGTCCCATAATAGGTAGATGGCTTACTGGTAAGTACAGTTATATTGCTTGCCTTTGTAGTGGAGTTTGTCCATTCGCCACTTAAGTTGGTGCCACTTGACTGTGATTGTTTAGTTCCAGTTGCGTTGTATATTGCTACAGCTCCGGCGGCTGTTTCAGCAGCAGTTGTAGTAGCTGGTGTAAATGGGTCTTTGCGTCCCCATTGATATAACATACCAAATGAGTTTACTCCTGCTGTTTTGTCTATTGCTCCTATAGCTCTATTCATCATTATTTATTCTTTCCCATAAATTCACTATCTTTGCACTTTACATAACACCAAAAAAAATGAACAACCTAAAACATATTATTTTTGACTTCGGAAATGTGCTCCTAGACATTGACATCAACCTGACTGTAAAGGCTCTAAAAGAGCTGCAACTACAAGAATTTAACCCCCTAGATATTCACCCCAACAACAGTGGAGTTTTTCTGAAACTCGAAACAGGCCACGCTACAACACAAGACCTTTTTGACTATTTTCGCTCACTAACAACCCAAAACCCGTCGGACAAAGACCTGCTAGAGGCGTGGTGCAAACTACTACTGCCGTATAACTACGACAGATTTCAAATGGTTATAGACCTCCGAAAGGCTGGTTACAAATGCTACATACTTAGCAACACCAACAAACCTCATCACGACTATTTCGAGGAGCTTTTCGACTCTGAAAACCCATTTAACGCTACCCTAAAAGAGCTATTTGATGATGTTTTCTATTCGGACGAAATGGGGATGAGAAAACCAAATGCCGACATATACCAAAGAGTGCAGCTCGAAATTGGAAACCCCGAGCCAAACTCTATTCTATTTGTTGACGACAACCTGCCAAACCTTCTCGAACCAAAAAAACTAGGATGGAACACGCTGCACCTCAACGCGGAAATGAATGTCATTGATGAAATAAGCAAAATAACAACTCTCTAACTTTTAATTATTTTTTTGCTACTTTTGCACCACAATTTAACCTTATAACCAATTTAAAAAATAACAAACCACTTCGCTATGAAAAAAATTGCTCTCATTATTATAACTATCTCCCTTGCACTATCAGCTAGCGCTAAAGGTGGATTCTATTTCGGACCTTCCGTAGGTATGAATATCTCGACTATTACGAAATTACCACACTCTAAAGCAATGGTCAAAGGAAACCTTGGACTTATGCTAGGTGTCGATATTGCAAACATCGTGGGAATACAAGCCGAAGCACTATACTCGTGGCAAGGCTCTAAAGTGAAATCGAACAACGTTGCGCACAATATTGACCTCGGATATATCAAAGTGCCTATCACGGCCAGAGTAAGAATCATTGCTGGACTTAATGTCGAAGCAGGAGTTTCGTTTGACTTCCTTGTTGATAAAGACCCACTAGTTAAAGACCCTAAGAAAATGGACGTTGCTATACCAGTGGGAGTAAACTACCTGTTCTTTGACAGACTGGAAATCGGAGCGAGATACTATATCTCAACAGTTCGTATCCCAGGACTTATTGACAACCCCTCGAAAAATAGCCTCTTCACTATTAACGCTAGATTTAGATTCTAAAAAAACCTCCCCGAAAAAAAACTATGAAAAAGCTGTTTACCTTTATTGTACTAACAATAATACTATCATCGTGTGGCAATAACAACACGCAAGCGCCGTGGAAATTAGTATGGCAAGACGAATTCGAAACCAATACGCTAGACACCAATAAATGGGTCAAAATCCCTAGAGGTCCGTCGGACTGGAACAACTATATGTCGAACTATGATAGCCTATACGATATAAAAAATGGAAAACTGATTCTTCGTGGAATCAAAAACTATACTCAAAAACAAGATACAGCAGAATATATAACTGGCGGAGTCTTTACTAAAGGCAAAAGACTGTTCCAATTCGGACGTATCGAAATCCTTGCCAAACTAGGCTCAGCAAAAGGATTCTGGCCTGCGTTC
The DNA here is from genome assembly GCA_947037995.1 of uncultured Rikenellaceae bacterium. GTDB lineage: Bacteria > Bacteroidota > Bacteroidia > Bacteroidales > Rikenellaceae > Mucinivorans. Next base: position 3,138 of record CAMQUV010000089.1, on the reverse strand, counting down.
TGGATGCTGCCCGGAAGACGTAATGCGTGGCCCGATGGTGGCGAAATTGATATTATGGAACACCTTAGCCACGATTCTGTTATATACCAAACTGTGCACTCAAAATATACACACGCTAGAACTACTGAGAAAAAACCGAAAGCAGGGAACACATCACTACACAAATTCGAGGACTGGAACCTATACGCTCTCGAAATGTACCAAGATAGCCTCCTGTTCTTTATCAACGATAAACAAACTCACGCTTACCATAGAGTAGATACCAAAATTGAACAACAATTCCCGTACTCTGAACAAGGATTCTACCTGCTGCTTGATGCGCAACTCGGAGGCTCGTGGGTCGGGAAAGTTGACCCCGCACAACTACCCGTCGAAATGGAAATTGACTACGTTAGATTCTATCAAAAATAAGCCCCTCGACACTACTTACAACAACTTATAAAACGAAATAACCTACCCCAAAAAAACTATGAAAAATATACTTACAATTATTCTCGTGACAATCGTAGCATTCAGCTGCTCAACATCTTCGAATGAGTGGAAACTCGTATGGCAAGACGAATTCAATGACACCGAAATAGACTCGACGTTCTGGTCGAAACTACAACGTGGTGGAGCTGACTGGAACAGACATATGTCGAACTACGATAGCCTATACGAAGTGAAAAATGGAAACCTTGTACTATGGGGAATTAATAACCATACCCAAAAACTTGATACAGCTAAATTTATTACAGGTGGTATCAGCACTATGGGCAAAAAAGGTTTTAATAACGGACGTGTGGACGTTATGGCAAAAGTTAGCTCGGCACAAGGGTTCTGGCCTGCTATATGGCTACTGCCTAATGACGGTACGAAATACCCTTTTGGAGGGGAAATCGACCTTATGGAGCACCTAAACTATGACTCAATAGTATATCAAACGATACACTCACCGTACACACTACACGATAAAATCAAAGATAACCCAAGGTCGGGAGGCGTGGCGAAATATAAACATAACGACTGGAACCTATACTCGCTCGAGATGTATCCTGACAGCCTTGTGTTTCTTGTGAACGATATTAAAACGTATACATACCCTAAAATCGAAACTGATAAAAAAGGACAATTCCCGTTCTCGGACAGAGAATTCTACCTGCTTATTGATGCGCAACTAGGAGGCTCGTGGGTTGGAAAAGTTGACTCAACACAACTGCCTGCGAAAATGGAAATTGACTACGTCAGATTCTTTCAAAAATAATCACACCCTAACTTAAAACGCAACGTTGAGCGAAAAAACTGATAAAGAAATTATCGAGCTTTTCATCTCTTCTGATGAAAATAAAACGCTCGCACTGCAAATTATTGTGGAGAAATACAGCCGTAGGTTGTATTTCTCTGTGCGTAAAATAGTTACCTCGCATCACGATACTGACGATATTCTGCAAAATACATTTATTAAAATCTTTCAATCACTACAATCCTTTAGAGCAGAATCATCACTCTATACCTTTATATACAAAATAGCTGTCAACGAAGCTCTCTCGACACTACGCAAAAGAACACGCGAAAGAACACATATATCCGAAACACCTGTCGAGGAGTTCGATGCAATCGCTGACAAAGAGGCCCTCTATGACGGTAACACGCTTGAGAGAGAGCTCCAACACGCTATTGCAACACTACCCGAAAAACAAAAGCTGGTGTTCTCGCTGAGATATTATGACGAAATGCCGTTTAAAGATATGTCTATTATACTAGAAACTTCGGAGAGTGCACTAAAAACTTCGTACCACATTGCTAGGGCTAAAGTTGAGACTTTCTTGAAAAAAACTCTCGATTAATCGCTTTTTTTACCATCCCTTTTAAACCTTTTAACTTTTTCGACGTCTACTTAGTATGAACAACACAAATTCACATAATACGCTTGAACCGCACACTCCGATTTTGGACTCTCTCACTAACAGTGAAAACAAGACTCCTAATCACGGATTTGTGGCACCACAGGGTTATTTTGAAGATTTGAGCCATCACATCATTACCCTAGCTACGCAATCTCAAGGGCAGGAACCAGACAATTCTTGGAAAAGCGCTATCTTTAGAACAGCCAAACTAGCAGCAGGATTTGCTGCGATGGTCGTGCTAGCAATTACAGTAGTCAAACTAGTTCCGACCCAAAACATTGACCAAATACAAGACAACTCGTTCGCACAAATAGAAGAATTGGAACTCCTAGAATCACTCTCGACTGACGACCTGCTGGACGTTATTTGGAGCCAAGAGGAAGATGCCAATCAACAAAATATACTCACAGACGAAATTGATGACTATATGGAAATTATGGGCGTAAACCTATACGAAGACGATAACTACGCCGCCGTAATCGAAAACTAATGACAAAAATATATCTTACTAAAACTATGCGAAAAATTATCCTTACTGCCATTATTGCTATTTGTGCTCTGCAAACAAACGCATTTGTGCAACCTAAACCACAGAATAATAACCAAAAATGTACGCACGAAACTGTGCAACAAATGAGAATAGCGTTCGTTGCCTCCAAACTGGAACTCACAACCAAACAAAGTCAAATGTTCTGGCCCCTAAATAACCAATACACCAAAGAACTGCTCGAACTGGGGAGACAGCGTAGGGAAATTAGGAAATCACTCAACGGTAAAACCGACAAAAATGCACTCCGCAAATGGCTCGAACTTGAACAAAAAGAGGTCGATATCAAAAAAGACTATGCCGAAAAACTGGAAGACATAATACCTAACGATAAAATCGTCAAAGCGTTTGTCGTGGAAGAAAGATTTAAATACCACCTGCTCAAAAATTTTCACAAAAAATAAAATGCCGCAGCAGACTCATTAAATACAACTAAAAGCCCACTTGAACTATTACCAAAAATAGCCAGTGGGCTTTTTGGTGCCTTGTAAAAATTTTGCTACCTTTGCCCAAATATCTCACCCAAAAAAACAACACCTAATGGTTAAAAATATAGCTCTAATGCTGCTCCTAATTGCAGGTAGTACAGTTACATCAATTGCAGCCGAGCCGATTAACAGCAAAGACACGGTTACACTAGCACTCCCTTCTATAGGCAAAATTGCCGTTGCAATGGCCGATACAATAGCAACATCAGACCCCGAC
>CAMQUV010000088.1 GCA_947037995.1 uncultured Rikenellaceae bacterium | reverse complement strand
CCTTGAAACAGGACTGATACAAGACGCTACTAAAATATATAATGCGTCGATGGCGGCTATGAGAGCAGGAGCCGACTTTATCAAAACCTCCACTGGACGATTCCATATCGGAGCAACGCACGTAGCCGTTTCGACAATCTGCATAGCAATTGCGGACTATCACAAAGAAAGCGGACGCAAAGTAGGAGTCAAAATAGCAGGAGGAGTCAAAGACTTCGACGATGCTGTAAATTTCTATGCCATAGTACTTTACATCCTTGGCGAAGAGTGGCTATGCCCTAACCTTATGAGATTCGGAAGCTCCTCGCTGGCCGAAGCACTAGACGGATACGAACCTATTGCCATACCCGAACTCGACACATATACCATACAATAAAACGATGAAATTCCGACAACGATTCGACTACCTATCCATTGCATTAACCCTGCTGATAACTGCTGCGGCGGTTGCAATAGGTGTTATTATTTACACTACGTCTAGCAGCTCTTTTCTGCCTGCCTGGATTACGGCTCTGCTCATTGGGGTTATTCTACTCGTTATTACATCAATCCCTAAATCGGTCGTGATAACACCTGGGGCTCTCGAAATTCACTGCGTGCTCGAACTGACCTATATTCCTATCGAAAATATTGTCAGCGCCAAACACGTGAAATTTAAAACCCTCATTCCCGTGCAATTGCTAGGGGTTTGTGGATTTTTTGGATATTATGGATACTTTTTTTCACTCAAACAAATGAAAATAGTCAAAGTATATACCCGAAGCTGGCGCAACCTAGTGGAAATAAACACCGTAGACAAAAAATGCTACCTTATCTCGGTACAGGAACTGGATAAATTCCTCCTCGAACTCGACAAGCAGTGCGAACTCACTAGCGCAAAACTATAATTCCCGAACTAAACTAATTACAAAATATACACTTCTAACCCTTAAAATGAAAAAACAATTATTTTCTATTCTTGCCCTAACAGCCACTATACTGTCAGCCGTAGCAACCTCACCAACGCCGCCGCCACCGAGCCGAATGGTTAACACCCTAATCGGAACTTCAAACTATGGCGTCACTCACCCTGGCCCAGCAGTCCCCGGAGGAATGGTTAGCACATCGCCGTTCAATACAATACCACACGCAGACCACAAAATCCATACCGATGGATGGTGCTCAACACCTTATGTCTTTGAAAATAAATGGGTTATCGGATTCACCCAAGTCAACCTTTCGGGCGTAGGATGCCCCGACCTCGGCTCGCTACTTGTTATGCCAACCACAGGCGAACTCGAAGTTGATTATAGAAAATATGCCACTACAATGGGCGACATCAAGGCTCACGCAGGTTATTTTCAAACTGATGTTAATAGCAAAAACGGAGCAATCAAAACGCAGATGACTGCAACGAAACGTTCAACTAGAACTGCTTTTACGTTCCCATCGGGAAACTCTCACATATTATTTAACATAGGAAAAGGGCTTTCAACCGAAAGCGGATGCTCGGCACGAATTGTGTCAAACAATGAGATAGAGGGTATGCGCCTTATGGGTGACTTTTGCTATGGCAAACCACAAAGTATTATACCAATTTACTTTGTCGTGAGAACATCGAAAGATGCAAAAACAGTAAAGTATTGGAAAAAACAGCCCGAGCTACCAAGCGCAGTGAGCAACTGGAGCAAATACAGCAACTCTTACAAAATCTACGACCTCTACAAACGTGAAATGGCCGGTGATGAAATCGGGGTGGCATTTAGCTTTGACACGGAGAAAGACGACCAAATCGAAATCCAAATAGGAATTTCGTATGTTAGCATTGAGAATGCTCGCGAGAATCTTGAAACCGAACAGGCCAACAAAGACTTCAAACAGATACAGACCGAAGCCGAAAATGCTTGGGACAAAGTCCTTTCGGTGGTTGACCTCGAAGGGGGAACTCACGACCAAAAAGTACAGTTCTACACAGCGCTATACCACAACCACATTCACCCGAACGTACTGAACGATGTTAATGGCGAATACCCTGCAATGGTAAGCGGCAACACGCTCAACATAGCAAACAGTATGACTAACGGACAAGAACGCCTTACAATGTTCTCGGGTTGGGATGTTTATAGAATTAGCCCCTACCTAGGCTCGCTATTCTACCCAAAACGCCAAAACCAAATGGCCGAATCGATGATGCAAATGTATCGCGAAAGTGGCAACCTTCCAAAGTTTGAAGTACTATCGCAAGAATTCTCTGTTATGGAGGGCGATGCGGCACTCCCATACCTAACTGCCTGCTACCTACTGGGACTTACCAAGGGAATTGATACCGAAGAACTTTACCAAGCTATGCTCAAAAACGCTATGGGCGAAACCCCGATACGTGGGAAACTTGACTTCTATAACAAAAATCACTACATACCACTCAAAGCGCAATACGACAACTCTGTTTCGCAGGCACTCGAACTTTATGTGGCCGACTACTCACTCTCTGTTGTTGCCGAAAAACTTGGTAAAACAGCTGATGCACAAATGCTTAGAGAGAGAGCTATGGGATACAAAATTTATTTTGACAATAATTACGGACTACTCAGACCAGTACTCGAAGATGGTAAATATATGGAAGGTTTCGACCCACTTGAAGGTCAAAACTTTGAATCGGTATCAGGATTTCACGAAGGAACATCGTGGAACTATAGCTTCTCGACTACGTTCGACACACCGGGACTTATTAAACTATTTGGTTCGAAACAACGATTTGTTGACTCGCTCGAAAACTGCTTCAAAAAAGGATACTTTGATATGGGCAACGAACCTGATATGGGATACCCATACCTATTTACCGAAGTGAAAGGCAAAGAATATCTCACGCAATATTGGGTGAATAATTGCCTGAATAAATATTTCAAAAATATACCAGCAGGACTGCCCGGTAATGATGATGCAGGGACTATGAGCGCTTGGCAAAATATGTCGATGATGGGAATATATCCTATTACACCAGCCAAACCAATCTATACAATCACGACGCCGACGTTCGATAAAGTAACTATTCAACTTGACCCTGAATACTATAACCATAAAGAGCTCGTAATCGAAGCAATTAATCGCACTCCGGAGAATATCTATATCGATAAAGTTGAGCTGGATGGCAAACCGTATAAATCATACTTTATAAGCCATAAAATGCTGACTAATGCTAAGAAACTAACAATTTATTGCCGACCTACTCCTAAAAAATAGAGCCGACCGAACAATACTCTTAAATACAACAATCCCCCCATTTACCTAAAGGTGAGTGGGGGGATTGTATTTTTTGGATTGTATTATACTGTTGTATTACTTAAATTTAGTTATCAAGAGAATATCGGTTATGTCGTCAGTATAATTTACTCCATAATCTTTCAACTCCTCGGCTCTATCGCCAATATACACAGACGATATGACGGTGTTTTCTAAGCCCTTCCCAATACCTTTACCTACTATATCCAAAGGGTCGGTAAACTTGTATGTATCTTTAGTGATATCATACGAATAACATTTCCCATCATTATATATAATAAGGGGTTTCTTGTCTCCCATCGCCGCCTGAGCAATAAACGAGTTACCCATAATAATCGGGCTGGAACTTATGTGCAAGTTATCATCCGTATAATACTCCATAAATTTCAGAAGGTCATCGCGCATATCGTTGGGGATATTGTCATCACCGTAGTCGAACGTGTAAAGCACATCTAGTGAGTCATTTAGGGGGTTGTATTTATAAACATTATCGGTATATAGCGAGAAAAAAGTATCGCCGCTCTCATTTGTAGAGCGCGAAATTTCATTTAGATTGCTAGCATCAGGGTGTTTTGCGCCAAAAGCAACAACATTAAAGAGCGAATCAGTAATAAGAACCGAGTTGGTCAGGTACTCACCGCCGAGTTTGGTGTTGTAATCATTCAGTTCGAATAAATATCTATTATCGGTAATTTCGCTGCAAACGATTGCCGAGAAAGGGTAATTGATAGTGCGAATATACGACCCATCTTCCGCTGAGAAAACGAGTGTTTTGTTCTCGAGCGCACCAGTAACAAAGACTTTATTGTTGGACACCGTAAAACTGTGAGCCGTAAGCATTTCCTTGGGTCCGCGGCCTATTTTGTAGAGCGAAAATAGGAACTTACCGTCTGTGTTGTAGGCATTTACGGTTCTTGTTTTGTACTCGTCAAATGTAAATATTTTATTGTTGTAGAGGGCTGCCCTGATGATTTGCCCTTGAAGATTTTCGGCAGGGGTGCGAAGAGGCACAAAATAAGATGTATCGACAAACTGGCTTAGGTCAGTGATTTTGTTGTCTAGCGAACTAGCTACATCGATTACAGTGCTGCCAGCTGGAGCATTTACGGTGCCGCCACTACAAGAGAAAGCCGCTAGGAGAGTAAATGAAAATAGTAATAGTGTTCTCATATTAAGATTTTTATTATGGTGATTATTAGGGTTGGTTTATACAAATATAGTAAAAAAATGACATTTGATTACAGTAGTTCAATAACATTTTGGAAACTGTCCAGTTATTTACTAAATTTGAAAAAAATAACACTATATAAACCGACCTACGAACATATATGAGTAAAAAAGGGACACTATTGATTGTCGATGACAACAAGAGTATTTTATCAGCATTAAAAATATTATTATCGGGGATTTTCGAAGAGATAATCACCCAAAGTACTCCTGTTCAACTACTTAGTACAGTTCGCGAGCGCAATGTCGACGTCGTGCTACTTGATATGAATTTCGGCAGTGGCATCAACAACGGAAACGAGGGGCTGTACTGGCTCAAAGAGATTAAAAATTCGTTTGGCAGCAAATGCCAAGTGGTACTAATCACGGCCTATGCCGACATCGAGCTAGCTATCGAGGGAATGAAACTCGGGGCGTGCGATTTTATCGTGAAACCGTGGGACAACAACAAGCTGATTTCGACCCTACAACACGCTTACAAACAATCCAAAAAGAGCCCATCGAAAGAGCAAGAGGAAAAAGGTGCAACTAATATGTTTTGGGGCAAGAGTCAAAAAATGGTCGAACTCTCCGCACTTATCCAAAAAGTGGCGGTGACAGACGCAAACATCCTTATCTACGGCGAAAATGGAACGGGTAAAGAGGTGCTAGCAAGCGAAATACACCGCCTGTCCAACCGAAATAAACATCAAATGCTAACTGTTGATATGGGCGCCATCAGCGAAACTCTGTTCGAAAGTGAACTATTCGGGCACAACAAAGGTGCCTTTACCGATGCCAGATGCGACCGAGCGGGGAAGTTTGAGGCAGCTAACGAATCGACCCTATTTCTCGATGAGATAGGAAATATACCACTCCACCTGCAAGCAAAACTGCTCACAGTGCTCCAACGACGAAAAGTTATACGCCTGGGGAGCAACGACGAACGAGATATTAACATTCGACTTATCTCGGCCACAAACAAGAATATAGACCAAATGACCAGTAATGGCGAGTTTAGGATGGACCTTATGTATCGACTGAATACTATAGCGATAACCCTGCCTCCGCTAAGAGAACGACGAGAAGATATAATCCCGCTTTGTGAGATGTTTATGCAAAAATACTCTTCACGATACAATAAAA
>CAMQUV010000087.1 GCA_947037995.1 uncultured Rikenellaceae bacterium | reverse complement strand
AAAATTCAGCGGCGGCGGGGGGAATCCGCCGCTGATTGTTAATTGCCAATTGTTTTGGATTCGAGAGCCGAGGTGGAGACCTCCGACAGGCAATCCTCAAGTGGCGTTGCCATCAGTCAGAGCTGTGGGGGCGGCTCTCGACTGGGGGTCAAAGACCCCTTTTAATTGCCTGTCGGCTTTGTAAGTTGCTATTGGTTGGTTGAGTCAAAGCCTGTGGAAAGAGCAATCTAGTATTGCTCGCCTCCGCAAGGGGAGGGTGCTAACAGCACACGAAGTCAGGCTCGCAGGCTTATAGCACCAAAATGGTTTGCTTAGTTTTTGATTTCGAAGGCCTGTCGGGGTTTGTTCTATATTCAGATATAGAACATCTCCGGGTGCTAACAGCACACGAGTTTTTGGGGAGGCCTTCGATATTCTTAGCTTCGCCTATGCCAGTTGTTTAATCGGCTATTTTGTAGCTATCGGCTTGCTATTTAGTTTTATTATTTGGTCACGGCGGTGAGGGAAGAACTCGAGTGCCGTTGGCACCGCTACTGATAGGCTTCGCCTATGCGAGTTGTTTTAGTTTGGTTTTATTATTTGGTCACGGCGGATGCTGGCGATGAAAAATTCTATTCAGGTAGAATTCAGCGACGGCGGGGGGATCCGCCGCTGAGCCTGTCGGCTTTGTTGGGTTTCTTTTATTTTGGGTTCGAGAGCCGAGGCGGAGACTCCCGATAGGCATATTTCGAGTGCCGTTGGCATAAGTCTGAGCCGTGGGGGCGGCTCTCGACTGGGGGTCAAAGACCCCTTTTAATTGCCTGTCGGCTTTGTAGGTTGTCTCTCTCTCTCTCTCTCTCTCTCTAGTCGTATAATCACATAAAAATAGCGAATACTTTTCTTATTACAGAATCGTATTCGCTATTTGATTATTTACGTTTTGGCACTTACATATTTAAAATAGCTGTGCTTATACGTTATTAGTTATTTATTACGCAGTATATTCCTCCCAGCTGGTAATGCCGATTTGGTCTTCATTGAGTGCGCAGAACGCAAGAATAAAGTCATTAGCAAGTCTACCGTTGGTACAAAGTGGTACATTGAAATCGATAGCTGAGCGTCTAATAATATAGTCATTATTTAGCTCATCTTTCGTATGGTTTTTCGGGATATTGACAACAAATTCTACTTGTCTTTCTTTGATAAGGTCAAGTGCATTTGGTTGTCCCTGTTCGTTTTGGTCAGGCCATCCGACAACTATAGATTTGACGCCATTTTCTGCAAGGAACACCGACGTGCCTTTAGTTGCATAGATAGTGAAATCTTTTTCTTGCAGCGCTTTAGCCGCCGCTAGAGTTTGAGTTTTAGATTTAGTATCACCTGTACTTAGCAGAACTGTTTTCTTAGGGATTCTATATCCCACAGAAATCATACTTTTAAGTATAGCTTCGTCATAGCTTTCGCCGATACATCCAACTTCGCCAGTAGAGGCCATTTCGACACCAAGTACTGGATCGGCTTTTTGGAGTCTTGAGAACGAGAACTGAGATGCTTTAATACCGACATAGTCTAGGTCGAATGCTGATTTGGCAGGGACATTAGGGTCTATACCCAGCATAACTCGGGTGGCAATATCTATAAGGTTAACTTTCAGCACTTTAGAGACGAACGGGAATGACCTCGACGCTCTTAGATTACACTCGATAACTTTGATAAAGTTATTTTTGGCAAGAAGTTGCATATTAAATGGTCCTGAGATATTGAGTTCCATCGCAATTTGTTTCGCGATTTTCTTAATACGTCTAACGGTTTCGATATACAGTTTTTGCGCCGGGAATACCATTGTCGCATCTCCGGAGTGAACTCCTGCGAACTCAACGTGTTCGGAGATAGCGTATATTAGTACTTCGCCGTCTTTGGCAACTGCGTCGATTTCGATTTCTTTGGCATTTTCGATGAACTCAGTAACAACAACTGGGTGTTGTTTCGAGACATTTGTTGCAAGTTTAAGGAAGTATTCTAGCTCTTCGTTATTTGACACTACGTTCATAGCCGCTCCTGAGAGAACGTACGAAGGTCTGATAAGTAGTGGGAATCCGACTTCGTCAGCGAACAGGTAAATCTCGTCCATTGATGTAAGTTCTTTCCATCTAGGTTGGTCAATGCCGAGGTTGTCGAGCATAGATGAGAATCTGTGTCTATCTTCAGCGCGGTCGATATTTTCGGCTGTTGTTCCTAGTATATTCACATTATGAGATTTCATTCTCATAGCGAGGTTATTAGGAATTTGTCCGCCTACAGATACGATAACACCTTTTGGCTCTTCGAGGTCTGTAATATCAAGTACTCTCTCGAGTGTAAGTTCGTCGAAATAGAGTCTGTCGCACATATCGTAATCGGTAGAGACAGTTTCGGGGTTGTAGTTAATCATCACAGCTCTCATTCCGTTTTCGCGAACAGAGTTGATTGCCGATACAGAGCACCAGTCGAATTCGACCGAGCTACCAATTCGGTATGCTCCAGAGCCCAGTACCACCACCGATTTGTCATCTTTGGCGAAGTCAATATCGTGGGCAGAGGCATTGTATGTGAGATATAGGTAGTTAGTTTGTGCAGGGTATTCCGCCGCGAGCGTGTCGATTTGTTTCACAAACGGTACGATGCCTTTTGACTTACGGTATTCACGAACTTTGTTGATTCCTTCTTCCATATTCAAGTCATTTACGTCGAGAACCATTCTAGCTACTTGGAAGTCAGAGAATCCTTTTTGTTTGGATTGTTTCAGAAGCCCTAGTGGCAGTGTTTCGAGTGCGTCGTATTTCTCAACCTCAGTCTCAAGGTCAATAATTCCTTGGAGTTTGTGTAGGAACCATTTGTCAATCTTTGTTAAATCGTGGATTTTATCGACCGAGAATCCGTTTTTAAGTGCGTATGCTATGTTGAAAATACGTTTGTCAGTTGCGTTAACTAGTTCAGACTCAATGTCTTCGACAAGGAAATCTTTGTTAGCAACGAAACCGTGCATTCCTTGACCTATCATACGTAGCCCTTTTTGGAGAGCTTCTTCGAAGTTTCTTCCAATAGACATAATCTCACCAACCGATTTCATAGAGCTTCCCAGCAGTCTGCTGACGCCCTTGAATTTACTAAGGTCCCATCTAGGAATTTTACATACTATATAGTCAATAGCCGGTTCGAAGCAAGCGGTAGTCGTTTTGGTAACCGAGTTTTTAAGTTCGTGTAGTCCGTAGCCTAGTCCCAATTTCGCAGCGACGTGTGCTAGTGGGTATCCCGTAGCTTTTGACGCCAGTGCCGATGAGCGGCTAAGTCTCGCATTTACCTCGATAACTCTATAGTCTTCCGAATAAGGGTCGAGTGCGTATTGAACATTACATTCTCCTACGATACCGATATGTCTGACAATTCTGATAGCAATCTCGCGTAGTTTGTTAGTTTCGGCGTTAGAAAGCGTTTGGCAGGGTGCCACAACGATACTCTCGCCCGTGTGGATTCCCAGCGGGTCGAAGTTTTCCATATTACATATAGTAAGACAGTTGTCATACTTGTCTCTTACAACCTCGTATTCGATTTCTTTCCACCCTTTGAGTGATTTTTCTACCAATATTTGAGGCGAATATGTAAACGCTTTATTTGCAAGCGCATCCATATCTTCGTCGTTATCACAGAATCCTGAGCCTAGTCCCCCGAGCGTATAGGCCGCGCGGATGATTACTGGGTAACCAAGTTCGTTGGCAACACGTTTGGCTTCTTTGACAGATGTTACTGCTTCCGATTTGATTGTGCTGACGTCTATTTGGTCAAGTTTTTGGACGAATAACTCACGGTCCTCGGTGTTCATAATCGCCTCAACTGGCGTTCCGAGCACTTGGATGTTATATTTTTCGAGAATATTACTCTTGAACAGTGCCACACCACAGTTTAGTGCAGTTTGGCCGCCGAAGGCTAGTAGTATTCCGTCAGGTCTTTCTTTTTCGATTACTCTCTCAACAAACTCAGGCGTTACTGGTAAGAAGTACACCGTGTCAGCGATGCCTTCAGAAGTTTGAACGGTTGCGATATTTGGGTTGATGAGCACCGTGTTGATGCCTTCTTCCTTCAGAGCTTTGAGTGCTTGCGAACCCGAGTAGTCAAACTCTCCTGCTTCGCCAATCTTTAGCGCGCCACTACCTAGCAGTAGCACTTTTTTGTATGTCTTCTCTTGCATTTTCGTTATATATATTATGCTTTTTATTTCTTGAAATTCTTAACGTTGTCCATAAATCTATCAAATAGAAATTCAGAATCTACCGGCCCCGAAGTCGCCTCTGGGTGGAATTGTACGCTGAAAAATGGTTTGGTATTATGGATGATTCCTTCTATCGTATCGTCATTTAGATTTGTATAGTAAGGTCGCCAGTCTGCTCCGAGTCCCGCAGGGTCGATTGCGTAACCGTGGTTTTGTGACGTTATAAGAGCACTATTTGTTCCGACCTCAAGGGCTGGTTGGTTGTGTCCGCGGTGTCCGTATTTCATTTTGTATGTAGTTGCCCCGGCTGCCGTAGCTAGCAGTTGGTTGCCTAGGCATATTCCGAAAATAGGTTTGCCTATTTCGAACGCTCTTTTGATATTTTCAACCGTTGCCGAGCATTTCGCAGGGTCGCCTGGTCCGTTTGATACCATTACGCCATCGTAATCCATTGTTGTGAAATCATAGTCCCAAGGTACTACCGTTACCGTGCAGTTACGTTTGAGCAGGCATCTCAGAATGTTGAACTTAACGCCGCAATCGACCATCACAATTTTGTGCTCGCCGTCGCCGTAGCTCTTAATCTCTTTTGTTGAGACCTCTGCAACCAAATTTCGTACGTTTGGATTTTCGAACTCTTTTGGTTCGGCTGTTCCCTCAACGTGGATTTTTGCAAGCATTACCCCTTTTTCGCGGATAATCTTAGTTAACTCCCTAGTGTCTACACCGTATATGCCTGGGACGTTTTCGCGCTCCATCCATTCCGAAAGACTCTCAACCGCGTTCCAGTGGCTGTAGTGCATTGCGTAGTCTGAGATTGCTAGGGCTTTAATATGTATCTGGTTGCTCTCGAAAAATTCGGGAAGCCCCCATTGTTTCTTCTCGCTCGATGGCACGCCGTAGTTGCCTATTAGAGGGAATGTTAACACTAGTATTTGACCCGCATAGCTGGGGTCGGTGAGGCTTTCTGGGTAACCTGTCATCGAGGTGTTGAAAACTATCTCGCCCGAAGTTGAACACTGGGCGCCAAAAGAAAACCCTGCGAAACGCTGACCGTTTTCGAGGATTAGTTCTGCAGAAGTTGATTGTAACATTTGTCTTGAATATGTGAATTTTTTAGTGTACTATTACTAAAGGCACAAAGTTAAACCAAAATATCCACTCTTACAAAAAAACAGACCAGAAATTAACCTTTTTTTTTACCCCTATCATACCTATTTTGATGCCTCCTCAATCATTTTCTTATCGCACCTCGCCCCTAACTATAATATTATCCCATTCTAACCCATTGCCCAAAAGTGTCACACGCTTGTAAAAATGACCCTTGTCCTTAGCATCGTAAGTCAAACGTAAACTTATACTGTCGCCCGGTTTTGCAACCCTCTCACTCATTCGCACACGTAAACAGCTGCAATTACTCTCGGCACGGCGCATTACAATAG
>CAMQUV010000086.1 GCA_947037995.1 uncultured Rikenellaceae bacterium | reverse complement strand
GGTTATCTTTATAGTCTACGTCAAATATAGTGTATTGTGTTACTGTTACAGTTTGTTTGGCGGTGGTGTGTGCGCCGGCGGCTCCTTGGGTTGTGGTTTTGTAGGTTCGTACTAAAACAGCGGACAATATGCCAAAAAAAACTCCTACCCATTTTCATTTAAACATTTTTTATTATCTTTGTAAAAAAACACATCTTAATGAAACTAGAAAACATAAAACAGCAGCTTACAGAGCTAGTAGAAATGACTGACAAATGGCTTAATCAGGGCTATATGCCTTCGATTGAAAAGCATATTTCGTTGGCTCGTCTCAGTGAAATATACGACGCATTGAACGACAACCTAGCATCGCCTAGACTAGTGCAAACAAATCAGCTTCCGCCAGCACAGCCTATCCAACAAGAGCAACCAGAAATCACTGTTCACAACAACCCTGAACCGGTTTTTAACGAACAACCTGCTCAACCTGCACCGCAACCACAACAACCACAAGCTCAACAACCACAGCCACAACCGGCTAACGAACCTATGGTTACCCTACTCGGTCAGCAAATTACAATACAACTGCGTAACGACTTCATCAGCGAACTGTTCTGGAAAGACGAAAATTTCTTTAATAACGAAATGTGCAAATTCAACGATATGAAATCGCAGGACCAAGCAATTATATACGTTACAGAAAAATACAACTGGGCGGGAAACAATCAATTTGCTCAAAAATTCATTGAACTAATTAGCAATTTATTCAACAAGTAAAAAAATGCTTACCGTAGTACCCACTCCTATCGGAAACCTCGAAGACATTACACTCAGAGCAATTAACGAACTAAAAAAAGCAGACCTTATTGTTGCCGAAGACACTAGAACTTCAGCAGTACTGCTCAAACATCTCGGAGTTGGAACACATATGATTGCGTTTCACAAATTCAATGAACACAAAACGGTCGAAAACATTGTCGAGAAAATTAAAGCTGGCACTAACGTAGCGCTCATTTCCGACGCTGGTACACCGGCTATTTCTGACCCCGGATACTTACTTGTCAGAGAATGTGTCAAAGAAAATATCGACGTCACCTGCCTACCTGGGCCTACTGCGTTTACACCTGCTATTGTTGCGAGCGCTATCCCCTGTGATAAATTTATCTTTGAAGGATTCATCCCTCAAAAAAAAGGTCGACAAACCAAACTCGCGCAACTGGCGAACCATAACTACACATTCATTCTGTACGAATCGCCACACAGACTGCTCAAAACACTCACCGAACTCAAAGAAATTCTCGGCGAAGATAGAGCTGCGTGCGTTAGCCGAGAAATATCAAAAAAATTCGAAACTCACCACCGAGGAAACCTAGCGGAACTCGTGAAAGTGTTTACCGAAACTAACCCGAAAGGGGAAATCGTAATCACAGTGCAAGGAAACAACGCCAAATAGACTAAAAAACAAGAAGATGGAAGAGAAAAGCATACCTAAACAAATTCTAAGCTTTCTTAGCAAAAAATTCAACCTTGATGACGACCACGCGGAGCATTCCCTGGTTATCGAGAATATCAATAAAAGTGTCGAATTTAAAGGAACTAACCTGTGGATTCTTATATTCGCAATTGTAGTTGCATCGGTTGGACTTAACGTAAACTCGACAGCAGTAATTATCGGAGCGATGCTTATCTCGCCACTGATGGGCCCAATTATGGGACTGGGAATGGCGCTGGCACTCAATGACTTCGAGCTGCTCAAAAAATCTATCAAAAACTTCGGATTTGCAGTGGGAGTCAGCATAGTAGCATCGGCTATATATTTCTACATCTCACCACTTAGCGTAGCGCAAAGCGAGCTGCTCGCTAGAACTACACCTACTATATGGGACGTGCTTATAGCGACTTTTGGTGGACTTGCCGGAATAGTTGCACAAACACGTAAAGACCGAACTACACCTGTCATCCCAGGAGTGGCAATTGCCACAGCACTTATGCCTCCGCTATGTACGGCGGGATACGGAATAGCGATTGGAAATCTAAGTTATTTCGTAGGTGCTTTCTACCTGTTCTTTATCAATACTGTGTTTATAGCACTTGCCACTTACGCAATGGTTAGGTTCCTCAAATTCCCTAGAACTCAGGTAATTGACCCTAAAAAATCGAGGCGAATTAAACACCTTATGATTACAATTACGGTAGCCACTATCGTCCCAAGCGTTATCCTAGCCTACTCGATTGTTCAAACTTCAATATTCGAAAACTCGGCACAAAAATATGTCCAAAATGTACTCCAATTCAAACGCTCGCAAGTGGTAAATACCAAATATGTATTTAACAGAAAAGAAGGAAATAGAATTGAAACTACGCTGATTGGAGCTCCTATTTCTAACGATGTTATTTCTACCGCACAAGCACAACTAATTCACTACGGGCTCGAAAATACTAAACTAATTCTTCGCCAAGCCTCGAACTCAGACCCTATCGACAACTCGGCACTACAAACACTCTTGACAACGAACTCAGATATCATTCTTGAGAAAAATAAAACTATCGAACAACTCCAAAAAAGGATAAAACAAACGCAAGACACACTCCCATCAAACGATATATCGCTCGAAATCGGTGCGCTATACGACGCGATAGAGTCTGTTGCTGTAAACATTAGCCCCAGACATTCGACCAATGGCAAAGACCTCGGAACGATTGTTATTTGCGCAGTCACTACTAAAGAAAATCAAATCTTAGAAGAAAATGAAATCGCCGAGATAGAAAATTGGCTCAGAATCAGAACCAAATCTAATAACGTGAAACTACTAATGTTCCAAAACTAATTACAAATATATACACACACATCCCTTACCCTATGAAACAACTACTTCTAACCCTCGCCAGCGTTGCTACACTTTGCAGCTGCGGTGGTGGTATAATTAGCAACAATCAAACAAAACAAAACGTCGAAACTAAGCTCGAACAAAGAAATTGGCTACCCGCTAGAACGCTCGAAACAAATAACCAAGAGAAAGAAGCGATGGACTTCCTGTATGCATATATGCCGATGGGAGACGCCTATGACTTTACCGAAGAGCTGTTCCTGAGCAACGTGAAAACGGCACTCAAAACTAAAACCGAGATGAGTTGGGGTAAACAAATTCCCGAAGAGCTATTCCTTCACTTCGTCCTACCGGTTAGGATTAATAACGAAGACCTCGACACATCCAGAGAACAATTCTTCCAAGAACTAAAACCAAGGCTAGAGGGGCTATCGATGGAACAAGCGATACTCGAAGTAAACCACTGGTGTCACGAAAAAGCGACTTACGTTCCTGCTGACGGACGAACTAGCTCACCGAGTGCTGTTGTTAAAGCTGCGCACGGAAGATGCGGCGAAGAAAGTACTTTTGCAGTTGCTGCACTAAGAGCTGTGGGAATACCTGCACGACAAATATATACCCCAAGATGGGCTCACACTGATGATAATCACGCCTGGGTAGAAGCTTGGGCAGACGGAACTTGGCACTATATCGGAGCCTGCGAACCCGAGCCAGTGCTCAACTGCGGATGGTTTGATGCTCCGGCGAAACGTGGTATGCTTATGTTTACAAAAGTCTTTGGCGACTATGCAGGAACCGAAGAGGTTATTAGCCAAACTGATGCATATACAGAAATTAATGTAACAGAGAATTACGCCCCTACAAAAAAACAAATCACAACAGTTGTTGACGAAAATGGCAAACCAGTCAAAGATGCCACGGTTCACTATACTATATTTAATTATGCACAGTTCTACCCAGCAGTTAGCAAAAAAACTGACGAAAATGGGCAAACCACATTCTCAAGTGGCATAGGCGATATGGTTGTACACGCAACGAAAGATGGTGTGTATGGCTTTGCAAAATTGCAAGCCCAAGACACTACTCTTAAGGTTATACTTAATCGTACGAAGGGACAAACATACCAAACAAATTTTGATATAACGCCGCCAGTTTCACTGCCTGTAAATCAAAATATTACGGAGCAAATGCGCAACGATAATAATCGCCGTTTTGCGCAAGAAGATTCGATTCGTAACGCCTATGCCAAAACTTTCTTTAACCAAGAGCAAATAAACGAACTTGCAAAAGAGCTTAATGTTGATGCCAAAAGGCTTACTCCTATTATGGTTCAAGCCAGAGGTAATCATAATGATATTAAAACATTCCTTAGCAACACTCCCGAAAACAACCGTGGTGTGGCGATGGACCTACTAGAGGTTGTTACCAAAAAAGACCTTACGGATACCCCTGCAGAAGTTCTTACCGACCATCTTAATGGTGCTATAGCTTACAAAAATGACGCGAATTTCAAAAATTACATACTTACTCCACGTATTGATAACGAGCTTATAGTTGGGTTTAGAGGTTACTTTAATGAGAAAATGGATGTCGAGGCGATAAACAAAAAAGTTGCAGCGATTAAACTTCGCCCGGAGCTTAACCCTGCAAACCTGAGAATCACGGCAATAGCTGTTGATAAATTGGGAATGGCAGATGCTGCAGCGCTTGAAAGATATGCCATTTCACTAATGAGAACTAACGGTGTAGCGGCAAGACGCGAACCTATTACGGAGAAACCACAGTACTTCGCAAATAATCAGTGGAACTATATAGAACTGCCACAACTAAAAAATAATGCGAGTAAAGAGGTCGCTAAAGGCAAACTACAAGTTAAACTTGACAAGGAGAGTTCAACGAAAGAGCCTAAATTCTATAGACACTTCACAATCGCCAAACTAGTTGATGGAGAGTGGACTACACTCGATATGTCTAAATCCGTTGCAGCCGATATGGGCGAAGGAGTATCACACAAAACGCTATTCAACTCACCATTAACACTCGAAGTGGGTACATATCAACTACTTACGGGCACACGTATGGCAGATGGCTCGATTGCCGCTAGAGCGTCGGTGTTTAATATCGAAGCAGGCAAAACTACTAATGTAGAAATGTTGCTCCGCAAAAACACGACTAAACTTCAAGTTATCGGCGAATTTAACCCTGAATCCAAATTTATCGCTAAAGATAAAACAGAGGAACAAACCCTACTCTCAAAAACAGGGCGAGGTTACTTTATCCTTGCGCTTATTGATGCCAAAAAAGAACCAACTACACACCTACTTCGCGGACTGGAATCTATCAATAAAGAACTAACGCAATGGGGACGACCAGTGGTTCTGCTACTGCAAAACAAAGAAAGACTGGGTTCGTTTAATATTAGCGAATTTCCGGCCCTTCCAACAACTTTAAGCTACGGACAGGATGATGATGGAAATACGTGGGATATGCTCCATAGCAAAATGAAGCTCAACAAAAATACTCCCCTGCCGATTGTGGTTGTAGGCGATACTTTCGGACGAGTTGTGTATCTCTCAACGGGATATAACACGTCAGTTGGCGAACAACTTAAAAACGTTATTGGCGAACT
Organism: uncultured Rikenellaceae bacterium; assembly: GCA_947037995.1. Lineage (GTDB taxonomy): Bacteria > Bacteroidota > Bacteroidia > Bacteroidales > Rikenellaceae > Mucinivorans. The sequence goes on along the minus strand of CAMQUV010000086.1, from coordinate 257 downwards.
CTCAAACAACTAGAACTAGCAGATATAACCAAATAAATTAATTAAATCCACCCTTTGAGAGTATTTTTCTTGAGGGGTGGTTTTTTTTGTGCTTGGCAAAATTGAGCTGACGTACTACCCCACTCCACAGGTTTTGCCTGATAAGCTAAACTACCCCCTCACGATTAAATATTGGCATAGGCGAATCTAAGAATATCGAAGACCTTCCCAAAAACTCGTGTGCTGTTAGCACCCGGAGATGTTCTAATAGAACACCA
>CAMQUV010000085.1 GCA_947037995.1 uncultured Rikenellaceae bacterium | reverse complement strand
GCTGGCGCCTTGCCAAAATGATTTATTGTAAATGCAAACCTTTCGACCACCCGTGAGTTCGTCCCCCCGCTGCAGGCTCGGTGGCAACGCCACTTGAAGATTGCCTGTCGGCATTGTTCCTTCGCAGGCTTTGACACTCATTGGAAAAAGCGAAAATTTAGTTAAAAAAGTTCCGACTGTTTTAACTGGACACTACTAAAATAGAATTTAATAGTCGGAATTTCGACAATTCACTATAAGCAAACAGCGCGAACTATAAAATCCGCGCTGTTTTTGCATTTAGATTTGGGTGATACCAGTTATTACGCGTATTCAACACGCGCAACGATTAGAATGGCATTCCGTCGGTTCCGTTACTATTATTACCGTTATTATTGTTCGAATTTTGGTTATTATAGGCGCCTCCGAAAGTACCTGTTTCGGTACTAGGGGTATAGGTGTTAGTGCTAGTAGTGGGGGTAGTAGTGGCGGCCGTATTGGTAGTATTAGAAGTGTTCGTTTGATTATTATTTCCGAAAGGTTCTCTTTTGCCGAGTGTTTTAATCTCTTCAGCGTGGATTTCGTAGTATGTTTTTTTAGAGCCGTGTTCATCGATTCTTTCGCGCGACCTAATTTTGCCTTCGACGAATATTTGGGAGCCTTTGTGCAGGAATTTTTCGGCAAAGTCGGCTTGCGACCTCCAGAGGACGATTGTGTGCCATTCGGTGTGTTCTTTGCGTTCACCTTGTTGGGTAGTAAATTTTTCTGTTGTAGCGATTCTAAGTCTAGCGATTTTAACTCCCGTTTCGAGTGTACGTATTTCGGGGTCCATACCTAGGTTGCCGATGAGGATAACTTTGTTAATCATAGCTGTTAAAAAAAAGGGTTGGTTAATGTGGTGGTGTTTTTTTTGGTATTGCAATATAATGAAAAAAAACTACGTAAACGAAAGAATTGGGTTAAAATTGTGTTTTAGGTGTATTATTACATTATTTCACTGGGTTTATTATAGGAGTTCAGCCGGTTTTAGGGGTAATGTATTTGAGTTACTTTTGGCAATCCAGCACTATAAGGGGTTGCCAATAAGTAGATTAATCAAAAAAAACAGAGCCTCATAGCTCTTAAGTTGTTTTTTTTTGCTATCTTTGGAAGAATCTAACTAAAAAGTATTTTAAATATGAATTTTTTCAAAACTTTCCTGGCCTGTTTAATGGCTATTATAATCGGCAGTATCGTGAGCGCGATTTTCTCATTAATTGTATTTGTAGGCATAATCTCCTCATTCTCAGGCGAAGAAGAGCCGATACAGGTCAAAGCAAACTCTATACTCACAATCAACCTCGGCACACCAGCAGTAGAGGTTGAATCAGGCTCTTTCTGGGATAATATTGATATGACGACTATGCAGGTCAAACCCTCGCTAACAGTTAATCAAATCATTAGCTCTATTAAAATTGCGGCTAAAGACCCTATGATTGATGGCATATATATTAAAACATCAATGACCCCACAAATGTCAACCGATGCAATATACCAAATCAGAACCGAACTTACCAAATTCAAAGAAAGTCAAAAGTTTATTGTCGCATACGGAGACGTCTACACACAAGGACAGTACTGGATAGCATCCGTGGCGGACAAAGTGATGGCATACCCGAAAGCCTACTTCTCGTGGAGCGGGATGGCTGTTGATGTTATGTTCTTTAAAGAAACACTCGATAAATTTGGTGTCAAAGCCGAAATATTTAGATACGGTAAGTATAAAAGTGCCATCGAACCATATATGCTCAACGCTATGAGTAAAGAAAATAAACAGCAAATGACCGAAATGACACAGTCAATGTGGGGGCAAGTAGTAAGAGATGTTGCTAAATCAAGAGGCATCACAGAAACACAATTGAAAAAGATTGCTTCCGATATGATGATAGAGGATATGCAAGACGCGGTGGAACTTAATATGGTCGACTCGCTGATTACTAGGACGCAACTGCAAGAGTATCTATGCGGAATCACCCAAACAAAAAAACCTAGACTCGTAGACCCTAAAAGTTATCTGAACTCTTATGTTTCAGGAGAGGCTATCGCCAAAGAAAGAATCGCCGTGCTGTATGCCGATGGAGCTATTGTAGATGTGGCGGATGGTAACGAAGCGCAAATCGTGGGGAATAAACTGCGTGCAGAAATCAAAAAAATCGCCGATAATGATGCTATTAAAGCTGTTGTGCTTAGAGTGAACTCTCCGGGTGGAAGCGTACTTGCATCGGATATTATTCTCGAAGAACTGAAAAGTTTGAAAAAGAAAAAACCGATTGTAGTGTCGATGGGAAACTACGCGGCGTCGGGAGGATACTATATTAGTGCCTTTGCTGATAAAATCATTGCTAGCCCGATGACACTAACTGGCTCGATTGGAGTCTTTGGAATTTCGTTCAATGTCGAAAAAGGGGCAAAACAAATCCTTGGCGTTAGTGTCGATGGAGTACAAACTAATGAAAATGCTAGCGTTGGCGGAATGTTTAGAGAACTCACGCCGATGCAAAGACAATTTATACAACGAGGTGTGGATAGCACGTATGTTGACTTCGTGGGACTGGTTGCACAGGGACGAGGGATGGCGTTTGATGACGTTGAGAAAATTGCGGGCGGAAGAGTATGGACGGGAGAACAAGCACTCGAACTCAAACTGGTTGACAAACTGGGTACTATGCAAGATGCTATTGCCGAAGCGGCGATACTTGCCGACTTGAAAGACTATAGAGTGGTGCAACTTCCTAAAAAAGAAGAAATGTCATTCCTTACGATGCTCACAGAAGCACCGCAGGTAGCTATCGATAAAATGTTCCCACTCTCTAATGAGATAAGAAAAATAAAAACCGTAGAACGATTGTACAAAAGAAAAGGAGTGCAAGCAAGCCTCCCGTATGCAATCGAAACTAATTTGAACTAATATAAATCGATAATAATAAAGGCCTTGTTTTTTAAGTACATTATACTGGCCCCCATCTCGTGGGTCTATAGCGCAGTTGTTGCGATTAGGAATAAGATGTTCGACAATAAGATGATTAAATCTGTTGAATATGATATACCTATTATTGTGGTCGGCAACCTTACTGTCGGCGGAACGGGCAAAACCCCGATAACCGAACAACTCGTTAACACGCTCTCTTCTAAATATAAAGTGGCGGTGCTCTCGAGGGGGTATAAAAGAAAATCTAAGGGCTTTTTAGTTGTCCAAACCAACACATCGTACAGAAAGGTTGGCGACGAACCAAAACAAATTAAACTCAAATTCCCAACTGTGATGGTCGCTGTCTGCGAGGATAGAAACAAAGGAATTCTACTTATTAGACGCATCGAACCAGATATAAACCTTATTATTCTCGATGACGCATTTCAACATAGATATGTCGAACCTTGGGTGAGCATACTGCTGACCGATTTTAATAGACCTATGTATGACGATAAAATGCTGCCGCTCGGCTCACTCAGAGATAGCCTGTCGCAACAAGAAAGAGCTAATATAGTATTCTGTACTAAATGCCCTGAAAACACGACACCGCTTGACTTTAGAATCGTTAGACAAAACCTAGAGCTACTGCCGTACCAACACCTATTCTTTACTACGACCGTTTCGTCCGAACCTATTCCGATGTTCCCACAAAGCGCAAACCCTACGCCGCAAGCTGGAGCTTCTATGATTGCCATCGCGGGGATAGCAAGACCCGAATCATTCTTTGACTATGTGGATAGTAAATATACACTCGTCTGGAAACAACCATACCCAGACCACTATGCGTATAGAATGAAAGACCTTAACAAATTTATCGAACTGCTCGAAAATGCTCCCGATGATGCGTATATAGTGATGACAGAAAAAGATGCCGTGAAATTTATTGCATCCAAAAAAATCCCACCGCAACTTCAGGCTAAAATGTTCTATATAGCAGTGGCACATAAATTCTTGGACCAAGGACAAATTAACTTTAATCGAATTATTGAGCAGTATGTACGAGAAAATCAAAAATATAACATCACTCATCCAGTCTAAAATACCAAAAGATTTTAAACCCCAAATCGGTATCGTGATGGGGAGCGGACTAGGACAACTTGCTAATGCTATAACACCTATAGCTACTATACCCTATTCTCAAATCGAAGGATTCCCTGTCTCTACGGTCGAAGGGCATCACGGACAATTTATAATCGGAACGATTAAAGGGAAAAATATTATTGCAATGCAGGGGAGGGTACACTTCTACGAAGGGTACGACATACAGGATGTGGTAATGCCAATAAGAGTTATGGCAATGATGGGTATCGAAAACCTATTTGTCTCTAATGCTGCTGGCGGCGTGAACCTTGAATTTGAAGTCGGCGATATTATGCTGATAACTGACCAAATAAACCTTATACCAAACCCCTTGCTAGGACCAAATGACGACAGACTGTCGCCACGATTCTTACCAATGTGGAATGCTTTTAATGTGAAACTACGAGAAATTGCGCTCAATGTTGCACGCAAACAAAACGTAGAACTCAAACAGGGTGTTTACCTGGGGAGCACTGGGCCCACGTTCGAAACTAAAGCCGAATATGACTATTTTAGAGTTATTGGAGCGGATACCTGTGGGATGTCTACTACTCCGGAGGTGATTGCAGCGCACGCTATGGGTGTAAAGATAATAGGATTCTCACTGGTCACTAACGCTACTAAAAGTGGAAATGTTGCTACTGACCACGCCGAAGTACAAAGCATCGGACAAGCCAAAGCGAAAATATTGTCTAATCTTATTGAACAAATTATAAATGAACTGGATTAACAAAATAATTGTTGACGACCTATGGGGCGAATATGATTTCTCGTGGGACGTGCTAAAAGGCACTAGCATACTTGCAGGTGGTAATGGAACGGGCAAAAGTACGGTACTTAGAAGTGTTGCTACACTACTGTCGGCAGGGAGAGTCGTTGAACAATACAGGAAATTGTTTAAACAAATAGATGTCGTACTAAACGATGGTACTATTATTAATAGTACAGATGGTTGCGACCCAGCTAAACTGAAATATAAAACCGTGGCAAACTTTCTTACTTCTGCCGTGGATATGGATATGGTGAATGACGATATGTTCTGCGATATGATTGATGAGAAATTTGAGATGCGAAATAAGAAAATAGTCCGAGGACAATTTCCGCTAGAATTTCTTATTCGTGGAACAATTAAAATTGGTTTTAACGAACTCTCTTCGGGCGAAAAAGAACTGCTAAAACTATACTCTATGGCTAGAAGCGCGTCAGATGGAGATGTGATTATTCTCGATGAACCTGAGCAATCACTACACTTTGAGTGGCAGGAGACATTGCTCGAAGACATACGCAAATTGGCAGGTGGAAATGTGCAAATGATTGTTACGACGCACTCTCCATCTATTGTGATGGACGGATGGGTTAATAGTATCGCGCAAATCGAAGAACTTGTTATCGAGAGACAGTAAAAAAACCTGAGCTCCTGCGCGAGCCAAAGTGCCAACGGCACACGAAATTCGCCTGTCGGGGTGTCAGAGACACCTTTTAATTGGCTGTCGCCATTCCAAAATTATTGGTATAGGCTCGGTGGCATAGGCGAAGCTAAGAATATCGAAGGCCTTCCCAAAAACTCGTGTGCTGTTAGCACCCGGAGATGTTCTATACCTGAATATAGAACAAACCCCGACAGGCCTTCGAATCCA
>CAMQUV010000084.1 GCA_947037995.1 uncultured Rikenellaceae bacterium | reverse complement strand
GTGAGGCTGAAATACCAGTTTCAGTCTGCGCCGTGGGGGCGGCTCTCGACTGATGATTGGCATTATGTTGTTTTGGGTGTTGTTTGAGTCAAAGCCTTGTTTTGCAATCCGCCGCTGAGGGTCAATTGCCAAGGTTTTGGATTCGAGAGCCGAGGTGGAGACCCCCGACAGGCGAATTTCGAGTGGCGTTGCCACCGGCTGGGGGAAGAACTCGTGTGCTGCTAGCTGCGCTACTGATAGGCTTCGCCTATACCAGTTTGTTATTGCGTAGGTTCGTATAATTTTATTTCCTATAATCGGAGCGGTTTGGATTTTTGGGAAACCATCCTTTCTCGACCCTTTCTCGTTGCTCAAAGAGTTCCAATATCGTCCAGAAAGATGAAAAAGCAAAAACGCCCAGTACACTTGAAAATATCACATTGGATACATACAATGAAAGTGCCACCCCAACCATTCCGAGCAGTAAAAACACCCACCACAATTTCGTGCCAAAGTAATATTCGCATTTCACCACAACAGGATGAAAAAGTCCGATAATCAAAAAGGTGCTTAGTCCGATAATAAGCCCTGCGAAAGTGTCAATAGTCATAATTGTATTTTATTTATAGTTATATTCTAATTTAATTGATTCAAAAAACAAAGCCCACACCTCGTCCAATAAATGACAAGAATTGTGGGCTTTACGTTATTTTAAGCTACGATAAGTTTTACCTATATGCAGAATTTTATTTCTTATGATTTTTTTTCATATCATATTGAACAAATACCTCAATAGCTTGATACTCAGCCATTCCTAGGTCGTCATAGAGTTTGGCTGTAGCGTGTGTTCTATCTTCGGCACGTTGCCAGAATTCTCTTTTATCTTCACCCGGGAACGGTACGATATCTTTTTGCGAGAGGTGTCTATATATAGCGTGACGTTTTTTAATAACTTCATCAGGCGAAAGTGGTACCGCCATATCAACTAGGTCTAGTTCCCATTCTTGCCAAGCACCTCTATAGAGCCACATAGTAGCATTTTCAATCCATTCGTCACCATCATTAAAGATTTGTTCGATTGCAGCTAGTACCGCTTCGATACAAACACGGTGTGTTCCGTGTGGGTCAGACAGGTCACCTGCAGCATAGATTTGGTCTGGTTTAACTTCGCGAAGTAGGTTTTTAACGATATCAACATCATCTTGTCCTACCACTCCTTTTTTCACAGACCCAGTTTCATAGAACGGTAAGTTTAGGAAGTGAACATTAGTTTCGGTATTAAGTCCAAAATGTCTACAAGCCGCTTTAGCTTCGGCGCGTCTAATAGCCCCTTTAAACTGGCGTAGTATCTCTGGTTCGGGTTGTCCGACTTGTTTATTGGCAATAACGTTTTTCATTTCGTCAAATCTATCACCAAATCCACATTCGTGTGCCGTGTCGAATATTTGCAATACAACATCATCGTGTACAGCTATATTACCCGAAGTTTGGTACGCAACGTGTACGTTATGTCCTTGGTCAGCAAGTCTTAAGAACGTGCCTCCCATCGAGATTACATCATCGTCAGGGTGGGGTGAGAAAATAACAACTTTTTTAGGGAAAGGTGATGATTTTACTGGTCTATTAGTATCATCTACATTCGGTTTTCCCCCTGGCCATCCTGAGATTGTATGTTGTAGGTCGTTAAATACTTGGATATTAACTTTATCATACGAAACACCTACGGCATCAATAAGTTGTCCGAGGTAGTTATCTATATAATCTTTATACGAAAGTTTGAGTAGTGGTTTACCAGTTTTTTGGCACAACCAAAGCACTGCTTTTCTGACAAATCTAGGCGACCATTCGCAGGTACCCACAAGCCACGGAGTTTTGACTCTAGTGAGCGACGATGCTGCTCCTTCGTCCAGAGTACACTCTATTTCTTGATTTTTTTGTAGTTGCGACGCAGGAACATTAATATCAACATTTCCTTCAATGATTTTGGCAAGCACGTTAGCTTTTTCTTCGTTCCAGCCAATCAGTTGAATATTTTTTGCTTCAATCATCGTACCGACTCCCATAGTAAGAGCTCTCGATGGCGTATTTTCGTAGCCATAGAACATACTAGAGGCGATTTTGCGTGATTCGTTCGAAAGCGCCACAACTCTAGTGTGAGTATTTTCGTAGCTACCAGCTTCGTTTAGTCCAATTTGTCCTTGGTCACCAACGCCAATAAGCAACATATCAATGCCTCCTACTTTAGCGATAGCTTTTTCATATTCTTGGCAATATCTCGAAATATCGTCTTGGGCAATCGAGCCATCAAGTGCGTGAATATTTTCGGGTTTGATATCCACTTGGTCAAGGAGTTCATCTTTGAGCATATGGTTATAGCTTTGCTCGTGGTTGATATGTACAGGGAAGAATTCAAACACGGTAAATACCACGACGTTTTGGAAGCTCAATTTTTTAGTTTTGTGAAGTTTCACAAGTTCTCTATATACGCCCACTGGAGATTTTCCAGAGGTAAGTGCTAGGACGCATTTTTTACCAGCGTCAGCTTTTTCTTTAATCAGTTTTGCGATTTTCAGTGCAACAAGTTCAGAGCCTTGTTCCGCCGTTTCTTTAACCGTAGTTTTGATACGTTCGTAGCGACAAATAATGTCAAGTGGTTCGGCGTTAGGAAGCAGTCCTATTTCGTTATGTAGCCTATAATTACTCATTTTGTTTTGTTTTATTTATAGTATATTGTAAGATTTATTAAATTCCAGCGAGGTCGTTTTCGATTATCATTTCCCAGGCTTGCCCCATAGTGAGGTTGATTTGATTCCATTGTTGCGGTACGATACTTTGGTTTGACATACCTGGATTGGTATTAACTTCGATAAAGTAGGGTTTCTCATCAGACACGATATAGTCTATTCTAACCACACCGCGTAGGTTCAATTTTTTATATATTTCGAGTGAAATAGATGAGATTTTGTCGGTTAGTATTTGGTTGATTCTAGCGGGTGTAATTTCTTTAGTTTTGCCGGGTGTATATTTAGCATCATAGTCAAAGAATTCGTTTTCCGTAACGAGTTCCGTGATAGGCATAATATATTCTTTATTATTAAGAATCATAACCCCTTGGCTGATTTCGACTCCATTTATATTTTCTTCTGCCAGTGCGATTTCGCTTTCATTGAGGGCGATTTCGATAGCTTTAAGTAGTTGATTTTCCTCTTTAACTTTTGATATTCCGCAGCTACTTCCGCTGGCGTTAGGTTTCACGAATAATGGAAGTTTGAGTTTCTCAATTACATTTTGTGTGTTCACGTTGCAAGATTTTGTGATTGCAATTTCTTTGGCGGTGTATAGGTTCGGTATGTTTTCGACGAGTTTTTTGGATAGTTGTTTATTGAAAGTAATGGCAGATGCTTCGACGTTGCACCCGCTGTGTGTAATGCTGAGTAGGTTGAAGTACCCTTGGAGCAGTCCGTTTTCGCCGGGGCTGCCGTGTACGGTAATGAGTGCGTAGTCAAATTTCAGTCCTAGGAGGGTGAAATTATTAAGGTCTACCTTTTGGTTGTCGAGGGAAGTGAATGCTCCTTTTTCGAGTATTAATACAATAGGGACATACTTCGCTGTGTCAAGTGACGCGGCGATACATTTAGCACTATTAATCGAGACCTCGCGCTCCGAGGAGTCGGCGCCGGCTATAATTGCAATACGTTTCATATGGCAAATGTAAGTTAATTTTATTATCTTTGCAAACAAAAATTAGTGTTAATAATAAAAAAACAGTAAAATAAATGAAACAATCAATTTGCTCTCTTCTAGGAATTAAATTGCCTATTATATCGGGCGGTATGGTATGGTGCTCTGGTCATAAATTGGCCGCAGCGGTCTCCCTCTCCGGAGGACTAGGACTTATTGGCGCAGGCTCAATGCACCCCGAAACACTCCGCCAACATATTCAGAAAATTAAAGTAACCCTCGGAAATACACCTTTTGGCGTAAATATTCCACTTTTCTATCCAGAACTCGAAACACTCATTTATATATTAACCGAAGAAAAAGTACCCGTCGTGGTTACCTCGGGCGGAAATCCTGCGCTGTACACACAAAGACTCAAAGAGACCGGTGCAATCGTAATGCACGTTATAGCGTCAGTGAAATTCGCTAAAAAAGCCGCCGAAGCGGGCGTTGATGCTGTTATAGCAGAAGGTTTCGAAGCTGGCGGACATAATGGACGTGATGAACTTCCTACGATGATACTTACTCCTATGGTTGCTCAAGCAGTCGACATACCCGTTATTGCAGCTGGTGGTATCGCTCAAGGATGCCAATGGCTTGCCGCTGAGGCGCTTGGGGCTAACGGAATACAAATTGGGTCGCTTTTTGCGGTTAGCGAAGAGTCATCGGCACATCAAAATTTCAAGGAACTATGCCTTACGCTTGGCGAAAACAGCACACACCTGTCGCTCAAAGGACTATCACCTGTTAGACTTATTAAAAACGAATTCTTTGCTCGTGTGAACGAAGCCGAAGCTCGTGGTGCGTCGAAAGAAGAAATCACCGAAATACTCGGACGAGGACGTGCCAAAAAAGGGATATTTGAAGGCGACCTAGTTGAAGGAGAACTCGAAATTGGACAAAATATAGCGATGATTAACGAAGTAAAACCTGTCAAAGAGATGGTTGAAATACTTATTGAACAATACAACGAAGCTAAACTTAATCTTAAATAAAATTACGACCTAAGTGTATAGCGAATTCTCATTAATCGAATTTATTAAAAACTGCCAACCAACCCTGCCAAAACATATTGAAGGGATTGGTGATGATTGTGCCATTATTTTTAGGGGCGAGGAGAATCAAGCCGACGAACAAGTTGTTACGTGCGATACAATGGTCGAAAATATTCATTTTTTGCGTGCCGCCATCTCACCCTATGAGCTCGGGCGGAAAGCCGTAACTACAAATCTTTCTGATATTGCGGCTATGGGAGCAAAACCCGAATCTATTATCCTGGCTCTATCTATACCAAAAGGAATCACGAATGACTATCTGGAAGAATTTATTAAGGGAGTGAACTCGTGGGGAGTACCCGTTATTGGTGGCGATACTACGAAATCGCCCGAACATTTTGTGATAACAATAACGGCTATGGGGCGAGTGATGAGAAATAATATTAAACGCCGCTCTACGGCTCAAGTAGGCGATGTAATTTACCTTAGTGGCACGGTGGGCGATAGTGCAGCAGGACTGCACGCAATACTAAATGATTTGACGTGCCAGCCACTTGTTTTTGCGCATAACAACCCTACGCCACATATAAGCGTAGCTCTCGAATTAGCCCCGCAAGAGAATGTGCACGCTATGATGGATGTCTCGGATGGAGTGGCCTCGGACCTTGTGCATATACTGAAAGCCTCGGGGGTGGGTGCGGAGATTGATACTGCTATGATTCCTATGAGTGGGCATTTTAAGGATTATTGTAAAGTGAATAATCTAAACCCAGTGGAACTTGCTGTGACAGGGGGTGAAGACTATGTACTGCTGTTTACGGCGAGCGATAAAGTAATGTGTCATTGCGATTTATATCCTATAGGAAAAATAGTGGAGGGGGCACCGCAAATTAACTGGATTGGAGAAGATATTAGAAAAAGTGGATTCACTCATTTCTAGACTACCCTCCTACCCAACTCTACACTACTCTGCCCAGCGAGCCAAAGGTGCTAATGCCACTTGAAACTTGCCTGTCGAGGGGCTTCCACAGGCTTTGACTCATAAACTAAACCATACCCACCCCCGCACAAATAAATAA
>CAMQUV010000083.1 GCA_947037995.1 uncultured Rikenellaceae bacterium | reverse complement strand
ACAGAACTATTCTTCAATAATCAACCTTATACCAACGTTAAATACACTTTGCCAGGGCAGAAATCTTTTTCTGTAAGTGACTGTTGAGTGTTTAGGTCTATCTATCCACGAGCCTCCACGCACTACTTTTTCGGGCATAATCACATCACTACGTTTGTTTAATGGATAGGTAACATAATCACTTCTAGTCCACTCTGCTACATTCCCATTCATATCATAAATTCCCCAGGGGCTAGCCTCGTAGGATTTAACTAATGTCAGGATAAGGCTTCCATCATTCACCCTCTCTTCTTTTGGAAGATAGTCATAGAATTTGAACCAAGGATTATTAGTTCCCATTGGTTTAGGGTCAACCCCCGTAACAGCCATATTACTAAGTGTTTTATCGCCTAGGTTTTCAAACTTACCGAAATCGGCATCCAAATTTCCATACCAAAACTCAGTATCCGTGCCACATCTCGCAGCCCACTCCCACTGGGTTTCAGTAGGCAGCGTAATATTCAGCCCTGATTTCTTGCTAAGCATTTCGCCATAGTTCATAGCTTCTTCCCAGCTCATACGTATGGCAGGTTGCGTAGGCAAGTTTGCGGGGTATCCGGGCGTAGTATGGTCTTTCCAGTACTGCCCAATAAATCTACTATCGTGCTCAGGCACAAGTGCTTTATACTGCTCATTTGTAAGCTCCGACTCTGCAATCCAAAAACTTTTATGAACCTTAGCCTTAAAACTAGGCGACTGGTCTGCCTCCGCTTTGTTTGAACCCATAACAAATTCACCAGCAGGGATTCTTACAAAAGTAATCTCAACACCAGGCGCCACTTCAACCACCTTACGCTCAATATTATGTTCACTGACTGCCATAGGCCATCCTTTAACCTTAGGCTCTTTAGGGGTAATTTTAGCTTCAACCACCGGCATAGTCGGTTCAACTTTAGGTTTATCTTTAAGGTGGTTAGCATATCGTTCAATCTCGGCTTTCCAATCAACGCCAGCATTACTATATTTATCAGCTAATTCGATACGTCTTTTATACTGGTCGTGTCCGTTTAGTTCGACAATCTGCTCGAAGGTTCCAAGATAAGGTGTATTCATATCTAACCAACGATAAATTGACAACCACTCTTTTTTATCAAGTTTGACACCGTGGTGGCCTTTTTCGAGCATCCGTACCATTTCGCTATTTGACACGTGGTATTCGTACGGTTCGAGCACATACATATCAGCCTCCGGCCCTTGGCGATAGAAATATTTATGAAACTCTAGATAGCTAGCGCCAAAATATTTAGAAAATCCCGTCCAGTCAACCGGTGCATCAACAAAGCGCCCTCCAGTAAAATCAATTTTACTATCTCCGTTATGACACGCGATACACGCTCTATCGAGTACAGGTTGAATCTCTAGGTCGAATGTAATAGAGCGTACACCACCCTCAGGCTCAATGATTTCGCGTGGTTTACTCTGCGAGGCTATAACGCGTTTAGGCATAACAACTTGGTTTTGGTCTTCGTGACACCCAACGCACGATACAATCTCGCCAGGCATCGATGTAATCCAACTACGCATCCACTGCACCGCTCTATCGAGCGAATCAAGAGGCTGGAGCGATATTGGCAGATTAGCAGGAACATTAAATATTACCGAGCCATCTTTTTCAACAGGCACAGTTCCCAATAGTCGTTTAATGTCCCAGCCTGCTTGGATTCCTTGCGCATAATGTTCCGTAGGCGAGTCAATGTAGCCATATTCGAAGGCATAAACACGTAGCTTCTTCACTGTTCCTCTGGGGACACCTCGCAAACCCTCACCCTCATAAATATCTTGGATAAATAGAGTTGATTTATCACTTTTCAAATCTACTCTATCAGATATAACAGGTGGGATTGGTCTTTCGGTAGTTGGTAGTGCATAGATGAATCCTTCGTTTTCAGACTCTGCAATAAGTGTCAGGTTATCGAACACATCCACAAGATACGTTCCCCATAGTCCACGGGGGGAGAGTTTAGCCGAGACTAAGAAATATTTATCGTTCAACGGAAATGGTTTAGTGAATTGTGGCCATACTCCATCGACCAAATAATCTTTGATTTCAGGCACAACTTTTCTATCTTTATACGGAAACTCTTGCACAACTCCTTCAGCCTCTTTGCGAGATTTAGAGGGGTCGAACATCACGAGTCTCCCCGAACGAGAAATACCGTGGTGTCCCGTAACAGTAGCGATAAATTTATTTGCCGAGTTAGGTATGGGTTTCATATCATAAGTACTATTAGGCCAGAACGAACCGCTCCCATAGAGTGCTCTATTTTCAGTTCCATCGGGGTTCATACTCATCACAATTCGCGAAAAATAATGCGTAAGGTCGGTATATTCCCATCGAGTGTACATAACTTTCCCGTTATTCATAATAACTGGGCACCAGTTGCCGTCTTGGTCAAAAGTCAAGCGTCTAAGTCCTTTGGTATCAGGGGTGTACTGAACAAGGTTGCACACTTCATCAAAACCGCTAATACAGGGCACTCCATTATATCCTATGGTTGACGTTGCCAATATTCGCCCGTCAGGAAGATAGGCACCATCACAGAAATCCAAATCTTTTTCGGGCGAGTCAATAACTTCTCTCACTTTTTTATCATCGACCGACAGTTCAAAAACCGCCCATTTAGCAGCGTTTTTCGACATAGTAAACAGTAGTTTATCCCCACTCCAATGCAAATGTAAATCGGCAATCGAGGTTGAATTCTGTGGTTCATACAGCGTGATAACCTTAACTTCATCATCACGCAAATTAGACAGCAGGGAAATTTCAGCATCAAATCCCGAGCGTGGCGCCGAAGGTTGGCTATTATAATTCTGAATTTGAGTTCCCATATCACCACCCATTGCCGAACGCGCTTTAGCACCTAACTTATAGCGCGCAACAATAATTGAGTCCATATCAAAAAGTGAACTAGAGACAAGCATCGCCCTCTTTGCCTGCAGAATATTTTGCGCCAAATCAACCTTAGTTTGGTCTACTCCGGACACCCCATTTCGCACTTCATTGATATTGTTAACAATAAAATCTAAGTTTTTCTTCGCTTGAGCTCTATCAAAATTTCTATCCTTTGACATATCATCAAAGGCAAGTCTAAGCGCTTCTACATTCACCCATTTTAGTTTATCATTTATATCGGCAATATAATTAGCCTTGCTTTCGAGATTGAAATACAGTCCAGCTTTCATCGAGGCATCCTGGGTGCTATCAATAGCTGTTAACTTCTCGTTATATATTGTTTTGTCCTCAAGCCTACCAATAGCCTGCAGCGCGTTATTGCGGATTTGACCTGCCGGCATAGCCGCCACAACAGTGGCAGGTGTATAAACCGCTTTATCCAGTGCTTGTGCAGAGAACAATATAGCACCTTTCCTGCCTCTTTTATGGATACCTATCTTGGAGGTAAACTTAACAAAACGTCCGTCGAGGTTATAGACAAGTTTACTGGGTGTAGTAATAAAAAGCCCCTGCGAAAACGTTTCATCAACAACAGTAAATTGTTCACTCCAAATGTCATAGAAACTATACATAAGGTTAGGCACCCACGGCTGTGCAGAGACTCCAGCCTTAGTTATAATAGGTTTTAGGTCATAAAGAAGCACCTCCTTACCATCATTAGTGGTAAGATATGAATTGAGCCACATAGATTGGTCGGACATCTCTTTGCCGTCAACTTTCGAAGTAGTTAGCACCAATTGCTCTGCATTAGTAAGGTCTATTGACAGTGATTTAACTTTATCTCCGAACACAAATTCTTTAGAGATAACTTTTTGATTATTAGCATCTTGTGCACTTACATTTGAGCACAACGCAGGAATAAATAGCACTCCGATGAGCGAGGTTAATACAGCTTTCCAATTCAACATAGGTTAATATTTTATAAGGTTTAATAATTCAGTAAAATGCTTACTCTATCCCAACTATAGCTCAAGAGAACAGCTTAAGGATTTTTCGTGAAAATAAGTATAACAAATATAAGAAAAAAAGACATAAGAAAAAAATGGATTGTTTTTTACTTAAACTCTTACACCCTAAAAATAGCTATGAGCGTTTTTTATAACTAATTACGGCGACAGTACTAACCACAACAGCAAATCCACCAAGGGCCATAAATGCTGGAACTAGCTCCATCAATCCACTGCCTTTGAGGTAGACATTTCGCATTATCACAATAAAATACCGTGGCGGAACGAGAGCCGAAACCCATTGTGCCCACTCGGGCATAGAGCGTATTGGAGTAAAGAGCCCACTCATCAATATAAATATCATTATAAAGAAAAACACAACAAAAAGTGCCTGTTGCAGTGTGGCCGAATAATTAGAAATAATCAAACCAAAACCCGACATAATTACAATAAATAGTGCTGCGGCAAAATAGATAGTTCCAAAACTACCAATGGGTACCAGCCCATAGGCAAGCCACGCAATCACAAAACATATTGTGAGAATAACAAACCCAATAAACCAGTACGGTATAAGCTTAGCAAAAATAAACGTTGATTTACTAATTGGCGTAACATTCATTTGCTCGATTGTACCGTTCTCTTTTTCAAGGACAATATTCAGAGCAGGAAGCAGACCACACAGTAAGATTAACAATATAACCATAAGCGCCGGTATCATATATATACGATAATCGAGGTACTCATTATAGCGATTCTGCACCACGATACCTAAACCGTCAGCATAGGAAAAACCATCATTGTGCACCACTTGCGCCCCAAAACTATTAATAATATCGCCCAAATAGCTCCCCCCTAAACTTCCCTTAATACCATTCACAGCGTTAGCCGAGATTTGCACAGTAGTACCACTACCTCGGACAATATCTCTCTCAAAATCATCTGGGATTTCCAGAATAACATCCACAGTACCGAACTCAACTTGACGCAAAGCATCGTCATAGTTATCCACAACACTCTCCAGTATAAAATAGTTCGACGCCCCAATCTCGTCAACCAAATCTCTTGATGTAACCGAATAATCATTGTCCACAATACTGATTTTAATATCCTTAACATCCATCGTAGTAATCAACGGCATAACCAGCATAATAATAAGCGGATATGCGATAACCATTTTGGGAATAAAAGCGTTGCGCAAGAATTGCTTTATCTCCTTTTCGAGTAAAAATCTTAGTGTAGCCATATCACAATCTTGTCTTAAACTTTTTAAGAGCCACGCCTGTTAACAGCACAGTCATTGCCCCCAAAATAAATAATTCTTTTAGTATATAATCAAAAGCGAGCCCTTCAATCATAAGTTTGCGAACAGCCGAGATATACCATCTCGCAGGTATAATATTTGACACATATTGCAGCGGCATTGGCATATTTTCGATAGGAAACATCATTCCTGACAACATTAACACGGGCAACATCAGCCCCAAAAGCGATGCAAACATAGCAGCCACCTGCGACCGCACAACAGTAGAAATCAGCAACCCCAACGAAAGGGATAAAATGATATATATCACAGAAATCATACACAACAGCAAAAGACTCCCTACCATAGGAATATCCAGTAAATAATAGGCTAGCAGCAGTATCGAGGCTAAATTAATGCACGAAATAATGAAATACGGTATCATCTTGGCGAAAATAATATACAACGGCCGCACGGGAGAAGCCAGCAGCACCTCCATTGTGCCAATCTCTTTTTCGCGCACAATAGAGACCGAAGTCATCATCGCACATATCAGTATAAATATCAACCCCATAATCCCTGGGACAAAATTATATGAGCTGTTCATCTGCGGATTGTAG
>CAMQUV010000082.1 GCA_947037995.1 uncultured Rikenellaceae bacterium | reverse complement strand
CTACCGAACTGCTCGAACTTATAGGCACGGATAATTATGGCGTACAGCCCAAAAATGGACGCAAAGTTATGGTCGAATACTCGTCGCCTAATACTAATAAACCACTACACCTTGGACACGTGCGCAACAATCTACTTGGTTTTGCTGTGGCGCAAATACTCGAAGCGGCTGGGAATGAAGTGATGAAAGTTAACCTTGTGAATGATAGGGGAATACATATTTGTAAATCTATGTTGGCGTGGAAACTTTTTGGAAATGGTGAGACACCCGAGTCGTCTGGGCTCAAAGGAGACCACCTTGTGGGGAAATATTATGTGGCTTTTGACAAAGCATATAAAATTGAAATTCAACAGCTAGTTGAGCAAGGACAAACGGAAGATGAGGCTAAGAAAAACGCTCCGCTGATGATACAAGCCGCGCAAATGCTTAGAGACTGGGAAGCGAAAGAGACTGAAACATATCAACTGTGGGAAACGATGAATAAATGGGTTTATCAAGGATTTGATAAGACCTATAAAACTATGGGCGTTGACTTTGATAAGATTTACTATGAGTCTAATACATACCTGTTGGGCAAGAAATTAGTGCAACTCGGGCTCGATAAAGGCGCTTTCTATAAAAGAGAAGATGGCTCGGTTTGGGTCGATTTGACCGAAGATGGGCTTGACGAAAAATTGCTGCTAAGAGCCGATGGTACATCGGTCTATATGACGCAAGATTTGGGAACGGCACTCGAAAGATTCTCGGAATTTCAATTTGATGATATGACCTATGTGGTTGGTAATGAGCAGAATTATCACTTCCAAGTGCTGAAACTTATTATCAAAAAACTTGGTTACTCGTGGAGTGAAGCGATATTCCACCTGTCGTACGGAATGGTCGAACTGCCTGAGGGGAAAATGAAATCGCGCGAAGGAACAGTTGTTGATGCTGATGACCTTATGCAAGCGATGGTTGACGATGCTAGAACTATGTCTAAGGAACTTGGCAAACTTGATGGCCTCACTGAGCAAGAGCAAAACGAAATATCGCGTACGATTGGAATGGGTGCACTCAAATATTTTATATTGAAAGTGGACCCGAAGAAAACTATGCTGTTTAATCCGGCGGAAAGTATTGACTTTAATGGTAATACCGCTCCGTTTATACAATACACTCACGCACGAATCTGCTCGCTGGGCAGAAGAGCGCAAGCGCAAGAAATTAAACCTATCGAAACGATTGAATCGGGCGAAATGAAACTGTCGCCTAAAGAAATCGAACTCGTAAAACTGCTTCTTGACTTCGAAGGTGCCATTATTGAGGCTGCCAAAGAACACGCGCCATCAGTCGTTGCCGCGTATTGCTACGAACTCGCTAAGGAGTATAACCAATATTATCACGACAACCCGATACTTAAAGAAGGGGTCGATGCTAGGGACAAACAACTAAGACTCACAATCTCAATGCAAGTTGCCAAAATGCTCAGTAGAGCGATGGCGCTTCTGGGTATTAGTTTGCCCGAGAGAATGTAAGAGCTGAAAAATAGCTGCAAAATTAAAATTAAAATATAACACGATATATAAAATGTTTGAAAATTTAAGTGAAAGATTAGAACGTTCGTTCAAATTACTCAAAGGACAAGGGAGAATCTCCGAAATCAATATTGCCGAAAGCCTGAAAGATGTCCGTAAAGCTCTTGTTGAGGCTGATGTTAACTATAAAGTTGCCAAAACCTTTATTGATACGGTCAAACAAAAAGCAATCGGTGAGAATGTGATTAAAGCGGTTAATCCGTCGCAGATGATTGTTAAAATTGTACGTGACGAATTGGCACAACTTATGGGTGGCACCTCGACCGAGATTAACCTCAAACCTGCGCCAGCTATTATTCTTGTGGCAGGGCTGCAAGGGTCGGGTAAAACTACCTTTTGTGGAAAACTAGCTAATACACTGAAGAAAAAAGGACGTGGAATTATGCTTATTGCAGGTGATATTTATAGACCTGCGGCTGTCGACCAACTTACAATACTTGCCGAGCAAATCGGAGTGCAAATATATAGCGAACCGGGTGCGACTGATGCAGTTGCGCTTGTCGAAAGAGGGGTCAAAGAGGCGAAAGCTAAGGGGCTGAATACTATTATTGTCGATACTGCAGGCCGACTGGCTATTGACGAGAAATTGATGATGGAGATTACCTCTATCAAAAAATCTATCAACCCAGCTGAGACGCTTTTTGTGGTCGATTCTATGACAGGACAAGATGCTGTTAATACGGCCAAAGAATTCAATGATAGACTCGATTTCGATGGGGTAGTGCTTACTAAACTTGATGGTGATACACGCGGTGGAGCGGCCATTTCTATTAGAACTGTGGTCGATAAACCGTTGAAATATATGAGTTTGGGCGAGAAAATGGATACTCTCGAAGTATTCCACCCTGACCGTATGGCTGACAGAATCCTTGGTATGGGTGACATTGTATCGCTGGTCGAGAAAGCGCAGGAACAGTTTGACGAAGAGGCTGCAAAAAAAATGCAAGCCAAACTTCGTAAAAATGAATTTACTCTTACTGACTTCCTTGCGCAGATACAGCAAGTGAAGAAAATGGGAAATATTAAAGACCTAGCCTCGATGATTCCGGGGGTGGGTAAGGCTATTAAAAACCTTGATATAGATAACTCCGTGTTCAATAAAACCGAGGCTATTATATACTCTATGACCCCCGAGGAGCGCCAAAATCCGGCCTTGCTCAATAGCTCTCGCAAGACGCGTATCGCCAAAGGGAGCGGCACCGATTTGGCCGAGATTAATAAACTGCTCAAACAATTCCAAGAAAGCTCGAAAATGATGAAAATGGTTGCTACGGGTGGACTTCCGAAAATGCCTAGACGCTAGAACGAAACTAGAATTGCTGTTTGATAACGAATAATAATAAGAATTAAAAATATAATATACAATGCAAATTATTGATGGAAAACACGTTGCTGCAACATTCAAAATGCAAATGCAACAAGAGGTAGCGCAGATGTCTGTGAAACCCTGCCTAGTAGCTATACTTGTCGGTAACGACGGAGCCTCTGAGACTTATGTCGGACACAAAGAAAAAATGTGTGCCGAAATAGGATTCGAAAGTAGAGTCGATAGACTCTCGGCGCAAACTACTGAAACAGAACTACTTGACCATATTAAAATGCTTAATAACGACGAGCGTGTACACGGATTTATTGTCCAAATGCCACTGCCGAATCATATTGATGAGCAAAAAGTTATTGAAGCTATCGACCCACGTAAAGATGTAGACGGGTTTCACCCAGTGAACGTTGGACGTATGGTAATTGGGCTGCCTAGCTATGTTTCTGCTACGCCTAAAGGTATTTGTGACCTATTGAAATTTTATAATATTGAGACTTCTGGCAAAAATTGCGTTGTTATAGGGCGAAGCAATATCGTCGGAAGACCTATGTCTAACCTGTTGAGTGATAAAGAGTTTAACTGTACGGTGACCGTGGCGCATAGTCGCACACAAAACCTTAAAGAAGTGTGTGCCGGAGCCGATATTATCGTTGCAGCGCTAGGCAAAGCTGAGTTCGTAACGGCTGATATGGTTAAACCTGGTGCAGTAGTTATTGATGTCGGTATTACTCGTATTAAAAGTGATAAAACCAAAAATGGTTGGAAACTTGTCGGTGATGTTAAGTACGACGAAGTAGCGCCTAAATGCTCATTTATTACGCCAGTACCTGGTGGAGTAGGGCCGATGACTATTATTTCGCTTATGCGTAACACTATTATGGCTGCCAATAACGAAATTTATAAATAGGCACTTGTCAAATTTAAACAATATCATTGTGCAAAAACTAGTCGCTTTTTATACGCTTGGCTGCAAGCTCAACTTTTCGGAGACCTCCACCCTTGCGCGGGAGTTTACCGATGGGGGGTTCGCCCAAGCTCATACGGCGCAAGAGCGTGCTGCGGCTGAAATTGCTGTGGTCAATACCTGCTCTGTTACGGGTGATGCTGACAAAAAATGTAGATACATTATACGTAAAATACATAAGCAAAATCCTAATGCAATTATTGCCGTTACGGGCTGCTATGCGCAACTAAAAGCTGATGAAATCGCTAAAATTGAGGGCGTTGATATAGTCCTGTCGAATAATAACAAGGCGCAAATGTTCGAAAAAGTTATGTCCCTAGGGGCGCAAAAAACTAAAGTTTCTGGAAACGGAACAATGGTTGACAGCTGTGCCTCGAGTGAGATTGTCAATTTCTTTGCGGCATTTTCCACCTCTGACCGCACACGCACATTCCTTAAAGTGCAAGACGGTTGTAGTTACCATTGTGCTTATTGCACTATACCGTTGGCACGTGGCGAGAGCCGCAGCCCGAAAATTCATACCATCGTTGAGCAAGCCCAACAAATTGCGGGTAAAGGACAGCGTGAAATTGTACTTACGGGTGTCAATATTGGCGACTTTGGACGCGATTCTGACGAGAATTTCTTGCAACTAATACAAGCACTCGACAATGTAGATGGAATCGAACGCTACCGCATATCGTCTATCGAACCAAACTTACTCACGGACGAGGTAATACAGTTTTGCGCTAATAGTGCGAAGTTTATGCCGCATTTTCATATACCGCTCCAAGCTGGTACTAACAAAATATTGGCTAGTATGCGAAGGAGATATACGGTCGAGAAATTCGCGGATAGGATAGAGCAAGTTAGGCGATTTATGCCCGATGCTTTTATTGGCGTGGATGTTATAGTTGGGTTTCCCGGCGAAACTAATGACGATTTTAGCCAGACCTATGAACTACTTAAAGGGTTGAATCCTGCGTTTTTACACATTTTCCCATACTCTATTCGCCCAAATACTTTGGCAGCGGAAATGGATGGTCAGATTTCTACCGAGGAGAAACATTCTCGTGTCGAGAAGCTTAAAGGTCTGAGTGACAGGCTCCATTATTCTTTTTGCGAACAATTTGTTGGCAAAGAGGTCGACGTGCTGATGGAGGCGGCTCGCAAGGAGGGCGAAATGTTCGGTTATAGCGAGAATTATGTCCGTGTTGCCGTTCCTTATAATAAGGAGTTGGTCGGGCGTATAGTTCGCGTTCGGATAAATTCTCTCCGTGCTGATTCGACTGCTTCTGCGGAATTGGTGTAATTCACACTACTTATATATAAATTACTTTATGTTTGTCATTAGATTAATGCAAATATTTTCAATTCTCAAAATCAAAATGAAGTTTACCACTATAAAACTACTTAATGTCTTTATTATATTAAGTATATTAATGCAGAGTTGCACGATTGGCATTGACCTAATCGAAGCAACCAATCTCAGTACGAATGTCTCAACTTTTTCATTTCCTGCTTCAGATAGCAAGGCACAAAACTTAGTAGTTAATTCCAGCTCTGACTGGAAAATAATGCTATCGTATTCTGGCGAGACCAAAGATTGGATACAATTATCACAAATGGACGGTTCGGGAAATATGACAATTAAGGTCAACACTAAAAACAACTCGAAAGGAGTGCATAGAGTTGGATATATACATATTACTGCCGCAGATGAGGAAATAAAGATTACTGTAAATCAGAACCAAAACAATGTTTTTGAGCTCGACAAAACTTCTCTTGAATTCGAATTTACGGGTGGCGAGCAAAGTGTGGTACTTAGTAATAATGTAAAGTTTACAGTCGAAATCCCCAAAGAGGCAGATTGGATAACTAGCCCCGAAACTAAAGCTGTGACAAATAATGTAATTAAGTTTGCTGTAAGTGAAAATACAACGAACGAACTAAGAACTGCAAACATAATCATTAAAGCTACTGATAGCGATTTAATGCAAATAATCACTGTAACGCAGAAGCAAAACAA
>CAMQUV010000081.1 GCA_947037995.1 uncultured Rikenellaceae bacterium | reverse complement strand
CTTGCTTCAGAAGGCGTATGTTTTGTTTTTGTTGTCGAATAAGTTCGACTACTATTTGTTATTCAGAGATAGCTTCAACTGGACAAACATCCGCGCAGCTTCCGCAGTCGGTGCAAGTAGAAGGGTCAATAACATAAACATCTCCAGAGGAGATAGCCTCAACAGGACATTCGTCGATACAGGTTCCGCAAGCGGTGCAAGTGTCTTCAGCAATTTTGTAAGCCATAGTTTTAAATAGATTAAAGTTGTTAATTAGTATTTGAAGTGTGTTTCAATGGCAAAGATAGAATAAAAAAGATGAAAAGCCAAAAAAAGTAGATGTGTTTTAAATACCCGTTTTTTTTAATCGCAAACGACTATTTTATTGCTCGTTATTCTTTATAACTCCTCTTCGTATATATTTAATCTGAAAAAAATATTCTATCTTTGACCCATTATTGATTGCAATAGCTGAACCCAGTATGTTCGCTGTGTGAAAGAATAAGAGCTCTTTAACTATTAAACCCTCAAGACAAGTCCATAATACCCCTTTTTTATACAAACAACAGAGAAAAGACGCTTTCTGATTATATTTGCTACTATGAATACATTTAACCCTAACTCGGTCACTATAACACAAGCCCTCCCCTCGCAATCACAGTTGCGACAAATGGCGCCTAATATTATAATAATTACAGACGAGAACCTAGCTCGACATTACGGCGAATTCCTAGAACCATTCCCGCTTATTATTACGCCTGCCGGGGAATCGTCTAAATCATTACAATACCTAGAGAAACTATGCGCGCAACTGTTAGAAATAGGTGCCGATAGAGATTCATTTCTCGTGGGATTTGGCGGAGGTATGATTACTGACCTTACGGGATTCGCGGCCTCGATATATATGAGAGGTGTGAAATTTGGATTTATCTCAACCTCACTTCTAGGACAGCTTGACGCATCGGTAGGGGGTAAAAATGGCGTGAACCTACTAGATTATAAAAACATACTTGGATGTTTTAACCACCCCCAATGGGTCGTTTGTCCCACAAACTGCCTTGCGACACTGCCCGAAAGAGAGCTAATATCGGGTTATTCTGAAGCCATAAAATCAGCACTACTAAGAGACTCCGAAATGCTCGGTTTATTTGACAACCCCCAGCAAAATATAACAGAAATAGTTAGACGAACAGTGCTAGTCAAATCGAATATCGTCACCAATGACCCTACGGAAAAAGGCGAGCGTGCGCTGCTGAATCTCGGGCATACCTTTGCGCACGCGATAGAGAAATGCGAGCCTAGCAAATACCTGCACGGTGAGGCGGTGGCTATCGGGCTGGTTATGATGGCAAAACTGTCGCACATACACGCTGGCCTCTCAAAAAACAACACTGACATAATAATTAGCCTAATCGAAAAACTCGGGCTGCCAACAACTACCAACATACCGTTTGACCAACTCGCCGAAGCGATGCTCGCGGATAAGAAAAAACACGGCGAGATGATTGACTTTATACTACTTTCAGATTTTCAATCTCCCCTGATTACCCCTATTACTGCTCAAAAAACGGTTTTGGCGAACTTTTTACTATCTTTGCACAACTAAAGTTTATACACCACTTTATCTATACTTGATGAAAAATATACGCAATTTTTGCATTATTGCACATATCGACCACGGAAAATCTACTATCGCAGACAGACTACTCGAAGCAACTAAAACTCTTACAGAAAGAGAATCGCAAGCACAAGTGCTTGACTCTATGGACCTTGAACGTGAAAAAGGAATTACCATAAAATCACACGCTATCCAAATGGATTACCACCAAGATGGACAAACATATACACTCAATCTCATTGATACTCCTGGGCACGTTGATTTCTCGTACGAAGTTAGCCGTGCTATCGCTTCGTGCGAAGGGGCACTGCTAATTGTGGACGCTACTCAGGGGATTCAGGCGCAGACTATCTCGAACCTATACCTTGCTCTTGGGCAAGACCTCGAGATTATTCCCGTGCTAAACAAAATTGATATGGATGCAGCGATGGTCGAAGAGGTTAAAGACCAAATCGTTGACCTATTAGGATGCAAAAGAGAAGAAATACTTGCGGCATCGGGTAAAACCGGGCAGGGAATTGACGAAATCCTTGAAGCTATCGTGGAACGTGTGCCTGCGCCACAAGGAGATGAAAACGAACCACTGCAAGCGCTAATATTTGACTCAGTGTTTAATAGCTTTAGAGGTATTATTGCCTATTTTAAAATTAAAAATGGTACCCTAAAAAAAGGACAACGAGTAAAATTTGTGAATAACGGTAGCGTCTATAACGCTGACGAAATCGGAGTGCTTAAACTTAAAATGTGTCCCAAAGATGTTGTCAAAGCAGGCGATGTTGGATACATTATCTCGGGTATAAAAAACTCAGCAGATGTGAAAGTTGGCGATACTATTACTACACTCGAAAACCCTTGTAATGAGGCTATCGATGGTTTTGAAGATGTTAAACCAATGGTCTTTGCCGGACTTTTTCCCGTCGAAAGTGACCAATACGAAGACCTTAGAAATTCACTCGAAAAACTGCAACTCAATGACGCCTCGCTGACATTCGAACCGGAAAGCTCACTCGCTCTTGGTTTTGGATTTAGATGCGGGTTCCTCGGGCTGCTGCATATGGAAATCATACAGGAGAGACTGTACCGCGAATTTGATATGGATGTTATTACGACCGTACCTAACGTATCGTATAATGTCTATACTACCAAAAATGAAGTTATTACAATTCATAACCCATCGGGACTTCCCGAACCTACTCTTATTGACCATATAGAAGAGCCTTATATCAATGCTCAAGTTATTACAAAAACTGAGTATCTCGGAAATATAATGAGCCTTTGTATCACTAAACGTGGGGTGCTCAAGAGTCAAAATTTCATTACTACCGATAGAGTTGAGGTGAACTTTGAAATGCCACTTGCCGAAATTGTCTTCGATTTCTATGATAAACTTAAATCAGTGTCGCGCGGATACGCTAGTTTTGACTACCACCTTATAGGGTACCAACCATCTGTGCTTGCCAAGCTAGACGTGTTGCTTAATAGCGAACCTGTTGATGCACTGTCGGCACTTATATATAAAGACCACGCTTATGATTTCGGTCGTAAAATGTGCGAGAAACTTAGAGAACTGATACCAAGACAACAGTTTGATATAGCTATACAGGCTGCCATTGGTGCGAAAATCATTGCGCGCGAAACGGTTAAAGCACTGCGTAAAGATGTAACGGCAAAATGTTACGGCGGTGATATTTCGCGTAAAAGAAAACTCCTTGATAAACAGAAAAAAGGTAAAAAACGTATGAGACAAGTGGGTAATGTTGAGGTGCCACAATCGGCGTTCCTCGCGGTACTCAAGATGGACTAACATAACACCTTCGCTTTGCTAATTGTGTCGCGAAAAGGTATATTTAAACATAAAAGCAAGACACCTATATTTTATATATAGGTGTCTTGCTGTATAGAAAGCTTTATTTATAATCGATAATGAAACCCTTACAACTTTCATTCTGCCGTTTCAAAACGACACGATAACGGGTGCCACAGTAGAGCGCAAAACACTCATTTCTCGACTACCACGCAGCTCTCAGATGAAAAAAGAAGCCGAGGCGTTTCTAGCAACCCTTAGTGAAAATGATAACGATATTATTGTCTAGGATAATAGAATATGACGCTCAAATATAGTCCATCGCTGCTCGAAAATAAACATAATCTGTTGCAATTAAAATCCCCAAACCATTGGGTGTCTTGCTTTTATATGAATCGGCGAATATTGTAGGTCGACTCAGCTGACGGAGGGATTCTAATTAATTAAAATCTCTGTAATTAGTGACATTTACGTCAAGAGCACTACTGCCAAGGGGCAATTTCATTTCAACTTCGGGAGTGTTAACAACTTCAACTTTTAGGGAATTTCCAAAGAGAGAGCGTCCATTTATTGAAACAACATTTACATTTACCGTTTCGGAATTAGAAAAGTTTGGCGATGCCTTCGCAGTTACTGATGGAATGACATTGAAATTTTGAACGACAAGCGTAATTAATGCGATTGCAATTACGGTTAAAATAGCTTTGGTGTACGAATCTGTTTTCATAATAGGTTGAATTTAAAAGGTGAATAATTTTTGTAACGGTGTACTTTAAAATAAGTCGAGTGTTGCTATGCAAGTGCATAACAACACTCGACTGGTTGTTGGTTTGATTATCGGTCTTAGCGGTTGTAATAAGGGTCGTTAGCCTTTAGTGCTTCGTCAAGATTCAGGCCAAGAGCTTTTGCTACTCCTGCGCCATATTGTTCGTGTGCTTTGTAGCAGTTGCGAACGTGTCGTTGTTGTATAAACAGCTCAGCACCACCTATTTGGCGTGCGGTATTGCCGAACATTACCTCTTGTTGTTGGGGTGTCATCAGGAGGAATAGGTCGCGAGGTTGGCTGTAGTAGTCTTCGTCAAATTCGCGTTCGTTATAGTTATACACTTCGCCTTGTGTGCGAAGAGGTGGTTCTTTTGCGTGTGGATTTTCTTTCCATTCGCCATAGCTATTTGGTTCATATCCTTTGGCAGCTCCGTAGTTATCGTCGGTGCGCATAGCTCCATCTCGGTGGAAGGCGTGGAATGGGCAGCGTGATTTGTTTACTGGGATAAGGTGGTGGTTTACCCCTAGTCTATATCGTTGGGTATCTCCGTACGAGAACAGTCTTCCTTGCAGCATTTTGTCGGGCGAGAATCCGATTCCTTCCACGGTGTTTTGTGGGTTGAAGGCAGATTGTTCGACGTCGGCAAAATAATTTTCGGGGTTACGGTTTAGCTCCATTACACCTACTTCCGTTAGTGGGAAATCTCCGTGTGGCCATACTTTGGTAAGGTCGAAGGGGTTGATGCGGTAGTTGTCGGCTTGTTCTTCGGTCATAAGTTGCACGCGTAGTGTCCATTTTGGGAAGTCTCCTTTTTCGATAGATTCGAAGAGGTCTCTTTGGTGAGATTCGCGGTCTTTGCCGACAAGTATTTCGGCTTCAGCATCGGTTAGGTTTTTTATTCCTTGTTGTGTTTCGAAGTGAAATTTGACCCACGTGCGTAGGTTTTGTTCGTTATAGAAGCTATATGTATGGCTACCAAATCCGTGCATATGTCGATATGATTGAGGTATTCCGCGTTCGCTCATCGTAATGGTAATTTGGTGTAGCGCTTCGGGAAGCAATGTCCAGAAGTCCCAGTTATTATTGGCGCTTCTCATATTAGTTTTCGGGTCACGTTTCACGGCGTGGTTAAGGTCGGGGAATTTGAGTGGGTCTCGCAGGAAGAATACGGGTGTATTGTTGCCAACTAGGTCCCAGTTGCCTTCGTCGGTATAGAATTTCATTGCAAATCCGCGTATATCACGTTCAGCATCGGCGGCGCCACGTTCGCCTGCTACGGTTGAGAATCTTACGAAACATTCGGTTTCTTTGCCAATCTTGCTGAAGATTGAGGCGCGAGTGAAGTTTGTGATGTCGTTGGTTACGGTGAATTTTCCGAACGCACCTGAGCCTTTGGCGTGCATACGTCTTTCGGGGATTACTTCGCGGTCGAAGTGGGCTAGTTTCTCGATAAACCAAGGGTCTTGGAGAGTTACTGGGCCTCGGACCCCGGCAGTTTGGATGTTTTGGTTGTCGCCAATCGGGCGGCCATTGGTTGACGTTAATCCGTTGTGTTTTTTCATTGTGGTTATAGTTTTAGGTAATAATTACTCACAAGGTAGTAATATTTTTTGACTCAGTCTAATTTTATACGAATAATTTGATGTTATTTTTTAAATTTTTTATTGAGCATTACTTTTCGAAAGCGGACTATATGGTGTCCGGCCAGCATTGTTGTT
>CAMQUV010000080.1 GCA_947037995.1 uncultured Rikenellaceae bacterium | reverse complement strand
ACGAAAAAATAGTTGGCGTACTTCATGATGTTATTGAAGACACGTCATACACCATCGAAATGCTTATTAACGAAGGTTTTTCGACCGATATAATTGAAGCCCTTAAGTGTATAACCAAAACATCTGATGACGAGGCCTACAATCTCTTTATTAAGCGTATAAAGAAGAATAAATTGGCAACAGCTGTCAAGCTAAACGACCTCACTGATAATATGGATATACGTAGGTTGCAAAGCTTAACTAAGTCTGATTACAGTAGGCTTTGTAAATATCAAGTAGCTTACAAGCAGTTAAAAGGTGAGCCGCACAGTTATGTCAATGCTTCGAGAATCGACCATCCCAATGCCTACAAGCCTTGGAGCGAAGATGATGATATGAATCTGGAGAGACTATGGTGTGAGGGGGAAACTATGCCAGATTTATCTAAAATTTTCAAGCGTCAGAAAGGAGCAATTAGGTCACGCATTGTAAAATTAGAACTTGAAGAAAAATACCCCGATATGGTGAGCAAGCCAATTTGGCAATTTTGGGCTAGAAAGTGTAAAAAGTAGGGTTTACAGCTCATTTGATTTAAAAATGTGCAATGGGCTAGTGTCGGATTGTGGGGAAAATAATGGGATGAGTGGGAACAATTCGGGAACAATATTAAAAAGAAAAAACCTTAACTCATTGTAAATAATGTGGTTAAGGTTTTCCTGAGTACCCCGAGCCGGGATCGAACCGGCACGAATTGCTTCATTGGTGTTTGAGACCAACGCGTCTACCAATTCCGCCATCGGGGCATACTCTGTTGTTTGGTATATTACTTTCGGTTTGGGAGCGAAAGTGTGTGCAAAAGTAGTAAAAATTTAATACCAAACAACACCTTTTTCACCTTTTTATCGCTAAAACTCGTTTTTGAGAATATTTTTAGCTAACTTTGCCCTTTCAAATCATCACAATTTCCCCCTTTACAACACTATGTCAGGCAAAAAAATATTATACATATGTCAGGGTATCTCGCCATATTTGGCCGAATCCGATATGAACATGCTGTGCAGACAGCTCCCGCAACTTATGCAAGAACAGGGAAACGAAATTAGACTATTTACACCTAGATACGGTTGTATCAACGAAAGAAGAGGACAACTTCACGAAGTCATCAGACTCTCGGGAATGAACCTTATAATTGATGATAACGACCATCAACTTATTATTAAAGTGGCATCGATTCCTGGTGCTCGCCTGCAAGTCTATTTTATCGACAATGAAGATTTCTTTAAAAGAAAAGCTACCACCGAGGACGAAAATGGTGTCAAATTTGAGGACAACGACGAAAGAGCTATTTTCTTCGCCAGAGGGGTGCTCGAAACTGTCAAAAAACTCAGATGGGAGCCAGATATTATTCATTGCCACGGATGGATGAGCGCGGTTGCGCCAGCTTATATCAAAAGAGTGTTCAAAAAAGACCCTATATTCGCCAAAAGCAAAATCATTATTTCTACCTACGAAAACGAGAAATTTAATGAAAATCTTTGCGAATCAGTCAAAACCAAACTCATCAAAGAAAACCTCGAAACAGCAGAGTCGAACGTGATGAACGAACCTAACTACGAAAACCTAATTGACTACGCTATGGAATATGCTGACGCTATTATTCAAGTAGGGGACGAAAATAAAACTATTACGAAAATGGCGGCAAATCGTAATGTTATGTGCGATAATATTATGGCTACTCAAGATAATTTAACACAAGTATATACAGATATTTATGACAAAGTTTCAATCTAAAATTATTGCGGCATTTATCGCTGCTTTTACCATTACTAATGTTGCGTGCGTTAATAGTAATCCTTATTTCGGTAATGACCTAATACCGCCTACACAAGGTATGTTTACCGATATTGATAGCTCTATTTTTCTGAATACCTTCGTTATTAAACAAGATTCGATGATGGCAAGAGTCGGGGCGCCTGAATCTGACCAACTCACAATTCTTTACGCCGGTAATTATAATAATGACTATACTGGTAACACTATTTCATCATTCACATCTAACTATGCCCCCGAAGGGTTTAAAGATATTAAGGTAGGTTTTGGAAATAATCCCAAAATTGACTCGATGACTATCACGATGCAACCTAACTATAGGAAAGGTGATACGTCTAACTTTGCTACACTCGAAATCTTTAAAGTAAAAGACTTTAACTTTATTGATGATAGTACCTATTTTACTAACTTTGAAATAGAAAAATATATTGACCCAACACCGCTGATTTCTACGCAAATCAAAACAGGTGACCGTATTGTCAGACATTTTCCCTTGTCGTTCGCACAAGAACACTTTGATGCCAACAAAGACACATCCTCAGTGTATTTTAACGATGAGAAATTCCATAAAAAACATAATGGACTGTATTTCAAACTCACAACTGTAAACGAACACGGACCACAATATTCATTCGACCTTAGCGCTACCCAAATGTTCCTATATTATACCAATACGGACGATGAAGGGAAACAGGATACGCTTAAGCAACCAATGTTCTTCGCTAATAGCGCCATTAACTATGTTATGTATAACACGGCGCTGCAACTGTATAAACACGATTATACTACCGCTGACCAATCGGTTGGAGGTGTCAATCCTACTGTTATTAATGATACAATTAATCCTGCAGAGAAAATTTATGTCGCTACTCAAAACTCCCTAGGAGGGAAAGTTGTGATAGACAATAAAATGGTTGATGATTTTATTGATAAAGTCAAACTTAAATATGGCGAAAATTCTAAAATTGCTCTCCATAAAGCCGAAATTAAATGGCACGTTGTTGATAGAACTTGGCAAGGAATGGATACGACACTGAACAGAATGGCTATGTATGTAGATATTAATAAATTGGGATTTATGCCCGAATACTTACCTATACTTAGTATTAATTCACTAGGAGGATTCATTACTCGCTCCTCTGGAATATACTCTATGGATATTACTAGCACTATGCAAAGAATTATTCTGGGAAAGAATAAACTACGAGCATTTGAACTCTTTCCGCAGCTTACCGACCTTATGGGAGAGGCTAATACTGTGGTATGGGGAGCGAAAGCCAAAAATGAACTACTTAGACCAAAAGTGTACCTACTTTATACTGTAGTTCAGTAAAAAAATATAGAAAAACAATTTTTATAATTAACGAGATAACAACGTGCACGAGAATTTAGTAATAGTCGAATCACCAGCTAAAGCGAAAACAATAGAAAAAATACTTGGAGAAAACTTTTTAGTTAAATCTAGTTATGGACATATCAGAGACCTAGCAAAAAAAGGTATCAGCATTGATATTGAAAATGACTTTGAACCAAAATACGAAATATCACCAGATAAAATTGATGTCGTAAAACAACTCAAAAGCCTTGCGAAAAAAGCACAAACAGTCTATCTCGCTTCCGATGAAGACCGCGAAGGAGAAGCGATAGCGTGGCACCTGTTTCAAGCACTGGAACTCGAGAAAACCGAAACTAAACGTATCGTTTTTCACGAAATCACACCTACCGCTATCAAACACGCAGTTCAAAACCCTAGGACGATTGACCAAAATCTTGTTGATGCACAGCAAGCACGTAGAGTCCTTGACAGACTCGTGGGATTCCAACTCTCTCCGTTGCTATGGAAGAAAATTAAACCATCACTTTCTGCTGGTAGAGTGCAATCGGTTACGGTGAAACTTGTGGTCGAAAGAGAAAGAGAAATTATGAACTTTCTCGCAACGTCATTCTATAGAGTATCTGCCGAATTTATCTCCGAAGATGGACACATAATTAAGGCTACACTCAAAGATAAAATCGAATCGCTCGAAGAAGCCAAAAGATTCCTAGAACAAACTATTGAACACCAATTTAGTGTCCAAAATGTTACGCAAACACCTACGAAAAGGTCTCCTGCGCCACCACTTACCACTTCTACACTCCAACAAGAAGCCTCGCTTAAACTTGGTTTCTCGGTTAGCCAAACTATGTCGGTTGCCCAGAAACTTTACGAAGCTGGACACATTACATATATGAGAACTGACTCCGTGAACCTATCGGTTACGGCATTGCAGGCGGCGCAAGCCGAAATTAATGCGTCATTCGGAGAGAAGTATTTTAAATTTAGAACATATAAAACTAAATCTGCAGGCGCACAAGAGGCTCACGAAGCCATTAGACCTACTCATTTTGAAAAACATATTGCGGGCTCGAACCCGCAAGAGCAAAAACTATATCAACTTATCTGGAAACGGACGGTTGCTACACAAATGGCTGATGCCGAATTGCTCAAAACTACAATTAATATTTCGGCGCCTAACCCACATAAATTTGTGGCTACGGGTGAAGTAATCATATTTGATGGCTTCCTTAAACTCTATATCGCTGCTACAAACGACGACGAAAATCAAGAGGATAATAGTAACGCACAAGACCTACTACCACCTGTTAAAGTGGGCGAAAGTCTGAAAGCGAAAGAGGCGAAAATGATTGCTACGCAGAAATTTACACAAAAACCACCTAGATATAACGAAGCCTCACTCGTAAAACAACTCGAAGTGCTCGGTATTGGTAGACCTTCTACCTATGCTCCTACAATCTCGACGGTTATTTCTCGTGGATATGTTGTTAAAGATAACAGAGAGGCGATGAAAAGAGAATATAATGTTCTCACCGTTAAAGGAAATATGGTTGATGCCAAAATTGAAACTGAAAATACTGGAGCAGAGAAAAATAAACTCTTCCCAACAGATATAGGTATGGTCGTTAATGACTTCCTACAACAACATTTCAGCGCTATACTTAACTATGGTTTTACTGCGGATGTTGAACAGCAATTCGATAAAATTGCAAACGGCGATAAGAACTGGAGAGTTATGATTAAGGACTTTTATGCCCCTTTTAATGCTACTGTTCTCGCTACGCAAGAAGGCTCGGAGTATGTTAATAGCCAACGCGAACTTGGGCCAGACCCCAAATCGGGCAAAATGATTATTGCCAGAATTGGACGATACGGACCGATGGTTCAAATTGGAGATTCGGAGGACAAAAAATTCGCCAAACTTAGAGCTGATATGCTTATCGAAACTATGACGCTCGAACAAGCTCTATCACTCTTTGAACTCCCTCGAACTACGGGGCAGTATGAAGAAAATGATATGGTGGCGGCTATTGGTCGATTCGGCGCCTATGTTAGGCACGATGGGATTTTCACATCACTCGAAAAAACCGACGACCCATATACTATTACACCTGAAAGATGTATCGAACTTATCGAGGCGAAAAGAGAAAAAGAACGTAATAAACTTATTCAAAAATTCCCCGAAAACGATATCCAGGTTCTTAATGGAAGATATGGGCCATATATAGCACACGATGGTGCTAACTATAAAATCCCTAAGACTGACGACCCTAAAACTCTTACGCTCGAACAGTGCCAAACGCTTATCGAAAACCAAAATAATAGCCCTAAAGACCCTCGACGAAAAGCGACGGCCGCTAAAAAAACGGTAGTAAAGAAGACGGCAGCAAAAAAAACTACGACCAAAACGGCTACTAAAAAAGCTGCGGCGACTAAGTAATTTTAAGATAATTTTTAACGAAAATGCCAATCACTATTTCTAATAATAATGGCGATAATATCGTGGCTACTGCCCTAACACACTGTCAGTTAATCAACTGTGTGAAGAGTGCTGTTACTGTCAAATTGATTATGGTGGAAGATGCTAATGATGACAAGGCTAACGAAATAGACCTTAGGACTATCACTAAAATTGTGCACCTAGCTCATAAAATCAACCCTAGTTTGACGATAGTTAAAGC
The DNA here is from genome assembly GCA_947037995.1 of uncultured Rikenellaceae bacterium. Lineage (GTDB taxonomy): Bacteria > Bacteroidota > Bacteroidia > Bacteroidales > Rikenellaceae > Mucinivorans. The sequence continues at coordinate 97 of CAMQUV010000080.1, read as the reverse complement.
GCAAGCAGTGGCAGAACCCAAAACTACAACAAAATCTTTGGCAAATGTTATTGCCGAAAATATAGTGCAACAAACTAGCGAGGCTCGAATCACAGAG
>CAMQUV010000079.1 GCA_947037995.1 uncultured Rikenellaceae bacterium | reverse complement strand
GCTGTTTTGCCTATTGCTCCTATAGCTCTATTCATCATTATACCTTTACCTAGAGGCATTTTGTGTCAAGAGGCAACAGCCTAGCATCCATTACATAAACAACCACCCTCACTAACATAGAATTTAGTGAGGGTGGTTTATTTTAAAAAGGTAAAATTTACCCGTTTAGTATTCCTGCCGTTTATTCAAGTTCGTGAATAACGATACCCGAGCGGAGCTTAGGTTCGAACCAAGTAGTTTTTGGAGGCATAATATTACCCGTATCAGCGATATCAATAAGTTGTTTCATCGACACAGCATACAGTGCAAAGGCAACAGCCATATCGCCACTATCAACACGTTTTTTGAGTTCACCAAGTCCTCTAATTCCACCTATAAAATCGACTCTTTTGTCGGTTCTAAGGTCTTTGATTCCGAGTTGTTTGTCGAGCACCAAATTTGAAAGCACTGTCACATCAAGTACTCCGATAGGGTCATTATCATTATAAGTGCCTTTTTTGGCAGTAAGTGAGTACCATTTACCCTCGAGATACATAGCAAAGTTATGTAGTTCATTAGGTTTATATATCTCCTCACCTTTACATTCCACAATAAAATCTTGTTCTAAATTAGCGAGCAGCTGCTCGGCCGAGAGTCCATTAAGGTCTTTAACGGTTCTATTATAGTCAATAATTTCCAGTTGGTTATCAGGGAAAATCACACTAAGGAAATAGCAATACTCTTCGTTACCAGTATGGTTTGGATTAGCATTCATTTTCTCTTGTGCAACTAGTGCTGCTGCGGCCGTGCGATGATGTCCATCAGCAACATAGAGCGCCGGGATAGTCGCAAAAATCTCAGAAATACGTTTGTTCACAGCGTCATCTTCGATACACCAGAAATGGTGTCCGAATCCATCTTCGGCAGTAAAGTCATATTCTGGGGCATTATTTTTGACCACATTAGCCACAATTACATCAATCTCTTTATGAGCAGGATACGAGAAGAACACAGGTTCGATATTAGCGTTTTGCTCTCTGACGTGTTTCATTCTATCTTCTTCTTTGTCTTTGCGGGTAAGTTCATGTTTTTTGATTTTATCATTAAGATAGTCATCAAAATGACAGCAGGCAACAAGTCCATACTGCGTACGTCCATCCATAGTTTGGGCATAGACATAATATTTTTCCTTCGCTTCTTTGACCAGCCATCCATTATGTTTCCACAATTTATAGTTATCAACAGCTTTTTGGTACACCTCAGGCAGGTGTTCATCAATAGCCGAAACGAAATCTATTTCGGGTTTAATAATATGCAATAGTGATTTTTCGCCTGCTTCGATTTTCGCTTCAGCCGAGCTAAGTACATCATACGGGCGCGATGCGACTTCTTTAACAAGTTCTTTGGGTGGGCGAACTCCGTGGAAAGGTTTAATACGTACCATAATTTAACGATTGTTTAAATATAAATGATTTAGAATTTATTTACTTGAAATTTTGTAACTCCCTGAGTCAGAAACTCAACAATTTGGTTAGCTGCAGCTATCCCAGCATTGAGGTTCGCTTCTTTGGTTTGCGCTCCCATTTTCTTAGGCGTAGCAAAGAATCTAGTCCCTACTTCGGTAAAGTCAAGGTCGGCAGCGATATCAGTAGCATACTTCAGGTCTGTGCGTTCTTTCATAAGTTCGAGCAATTCCACTTCATTAATAACGTCTTTGCGAGCAGTATTGACAATAGTAGCACCTTTAGGCATACGATTAACTAGAGCTCTATTAATAGAGTTTTTAGTTTCGGGCGTAGAGGGAATATGCAGAGAGATATAGTCCGCTTTCTCATAGAGTTCTTCGGCTGTATTCACTTGAATAATACCATCATTTTTAAGCACTTCTGGTTTCGCGTAAGGGTCAAAAGCATAGACATTCATTCCGAAAGCCTTTCCATATTTAGCAACGAGGCTACCTACATTGCCATATGCGTGTATCCCGAGGTTTTTGCCTTTCAGTTCGGTACCAGCCACGGGATTAAATTGCCCTCGCGCCATAAAAATCATCATAGCGATAGCGAGTTCCGCCACGGCATTAGAATTTTGCCCGGGGGTATTCATCGCCACAATTTTCCTATCGCAGCACGCTTGTAGGTCTAGGTTATCATAACCTGCTCCTGCGCGCACAACGATTTTAAGATTTTTGGCAGCGTCGACAACATCTTTAGTGACTTTATCGGACCTAACAATCATAGCATCTGCATCGCTAGCGGCTTTACAGAGTTCATCTTGGCAGGTATATTTTTCGAGCAGGGCGAATTTCATCCCTGCTTTTTCGACAATTTCTTTGATACCATTAACAGCTTCGGGTGCGAATGGTTTATCAGTAGCAACAAGTATTTTCATCATTGTAGTTTTTAAGGGTGGGCAGTATTAGTATTTACAATTCCATCAAACGTAGAATATAAATACGGTTAAGGGTTACTTACATTTTTGTTCAAATTCTTTCATACAATCGACAAGTGCTTGCACGCTTTCGAGTGGCAGAGCATTATATATAGAGGCTCTAAACCCTCCGACAAGTCTATGACCTTTGAGTCCAATCATACCGTTATCTTTTGCAAAATTAAGGAATGCGGTTGGCTCCATATCTTTATATTTATCGCTATACACGAACGGCACGTTCATCACAGACCTGTCTTGCACCTCAACTGGGCAGCTAAACATTTCGTTTCGTTCAATTTCGCCATAAAGCAGGTCAGCTTTTTGTTTATTGATAGCGGCCATTGCTTCGACGCCACCAATAGATTTAAGCCATTTTAGTGTTTCTTTTACAACAAATATAGGGAACACAGGCGGAGTGTTAAACATAGAGCCACCATCGATATGCGTTTTATAGTTAATCATCGACGGAAGTTTTCTATCAACTTTGCCGAGCATACTTTCGTTAACGATAACGAATGTAACGCCAGCGGGTCCCATATTTTTTTGGGCTCCACCGTAGATAAGTGCATATTTACTAACATCGACTTTACGCGAGAGTATATCTGAGCTCATATCCGCAATAAGAGGCACTGGACAGTCGATATCTTCTTTAAACTGGGTACCAAAGATGGTATTATTAGTAGTAATATGAAGATAGTCGAGGTCAAGTGGAATATTAAATCCTTTTGGGATATAGGTATTATTTTTATCTTCCGAGCAAGCTACCTCAACAGCATCGCCGAATAGTTTGGCTTCTTTGAGAGCTTTTTTGGCCCACACACCAGTATTAACGTAACCTGCTTTTTTATTCATAAAGTTAAAAGGCACGAAATAGAACTGCGTCGAGGCACCACCACCAAGCCAGAGTACTTTGTGCGTAGCGGGGATATCGAGTAGTTCTGTAAGAAGAGCTGTGGCTTCGTCCAGTACATCTTCAAAGTCTTTCGTACGGTGTGAGATTTCGATAAGAGAGAGTCCCATTCCGTTAAAATCAAGGATAGCTTTGGCAGCGTTTTCGATAGCGATTCTGGGTAGGATACAGGGTCCGGCAGAGAAGTTGTGTTTTTTCATAATTTTTATGTATTTAAAAAAGGTTAAAAAGTCAAAAAATTTATCTAATTTTGCCAGCTCGCGCCCGCAGCAACAATTTGCAAAGGCGCAGGAGAGGGAGTAGAATGTTTGTTTTACAAATGTAGTAAAAAAAAATCCCGAAAACAATAGGCGATTTAGTAAAATTATGATGATTTGTGATAAAATCATATAGTTCTACTTACAACCTATTAATAATTACCCAATAATTAATGCAAGATTTCACCCAAGGCCCCATTGGACGCCAAATTATAAAATTCGCCACCCCAATAATACTGGGCAACATATTTATGCAACTATACCAAATTATAGACAGCATAATAGTTGGGCAAATATTGGGCAAAGAAGCTCTCGCGGCTGTTGGTGCCAGTATGCCTGTCATATTCGCAATAATTGCCATCGTTATCGGTCTAGGCTCTGGTGCTTCTGTTGTTATCTCGCAGTACTTCGGCTCGGGGCAAAACGATAAAGTGAAACTCACATCCGATACCCTACATATAATGCTACTTGTGGCTGCCGTAATAATTGCAGCATTTGGTATAACTTTTGCGGAAGATATATTCAGACTAACAGGGCTTCCCGAAAAAATAATACCGCAAGCCACACAGTACCTACAAGTCTACCTAGCTGGAGCATTCATACTGTTCGGATTCAACTCACTATCAGCTATACTAAGAGGCATCGGAGACTCAAAAACACCGCTCTACTTCCTAATAGCTACTGCATTTATCAACGTAGGACTAGACTACCTATTCATACTACAATTCAATTGGGGTATCGCAGGAGCCGCTTGGGCAACTGTCGCCGCAGAAGCCATAGCCTATTTTGGAGCAATCATATATATAAACAAAACGCACGAAATACTTAAAATAAACCTGCTGAAACTAAAGTTTGACCGAAAAATATTCTATCAATGCGTTAGATACGGACTCCCCACAGGAATACAACAATCATTCGTGGCTTTCGGAGCTATCGCACTGTCGGTCATAGTCAACCCGTTCGGCACGGACGTCATAGCAGCATATTCCGCAGCGTACAGAATTGATAACCTTGCCGTAATACCCGCGATGAACTTTGCGGCGGCGCTCTCGAGCTTCGTAGGGCAGAATATAGGCGCCGGAAATATTTATAGAGTGAAAAAAGCACTGAGATTCACACTCCTTATATCATCACTCACCTGTGTGGCCATAACCATAGTAATAACCATTTTTGGCAAACCGCTAATCGCTATGTTTACTGACGATGCTAATGTAATTGACATAGGCGCACAATATCTAGTGATAGTAAGTTCGTTTTATATACTATTCAATGTAATGTTCGTACTTAGTGGGATGTTTAGAGGGGCTGGCGCCACATTTGTACCAATGATAATAACGTTCATAGCACTATGGGCGGTCAGAATACCACTAGCAGCACTTTTCTCTGACTTATTCGGGGTAGTAGGAATATGGTGGGCAATACCAACAGGATGGCTAGTGGGGGGAATACTGTCGCTGGCGTACTACAAAAAAGGAAACTGGCGAACTAAATCAGTATTTCATATATAACGATAAAAAAAACAATAATCTATAATTAAAAAAATGGAAAATAAAGATACTAAACCTAGCGTAGTAGTAGGACTCTCAGGCGGAGTCGACTCGTCGGTGGCAGCATACCTACTCAAAGAACAAGGCTATAACGTTATTGGAATGTTTATGCGAAACTGGCACGACACAACGGGCACACTCGATGGCGATTGCCCTTGGGAAGACGATAGAATGTTTGCCGAACTTGTTGCCAAAAAACTAGATATCGAATTCCACTATATAGACCTCTCTGAAACATACCGTACCAAAGTGGTCGAATATATGTTCTCCGAATACGAAAAAGGACGCACCCCTAACCCGGATGTACTATGCAATCGCGAAATTAAGTTTGCCGCCTTTGCCGATGCCGCGTTCAAACTGGGGGCGCAATTTGTAGCCACAGGACACTACTGCCAAGTCAACCAACACGAAAACTCAGAGTTTCAACTTATTGCAGGGAAAGATAAAAATAAAGACCAAAGCTATTTCTTGTGCCAAGTCAACCAAGCGCAACTATCCAAAACACTGTTCCCCATAGGACACCTCGATAAACCCGAAGTACGCGAAATCGCACTGCGCGAAGGACTTGCTACAGCCAAAAGAAAAGACTCGCAAGGGATATGCTTTGTCGGGAAAGTCGACCTGCCTGTGTTCCTACAACAAAAACTAAAAGCCAAACAAGGCGACATAATCGAAATCCCACGCAACTGGACAGGATACGAAAATCACACTGATATATTCGCACCATACAATTACAACCCAGCCGATGGCGTAAAAGTTGGCGAACATAACGGTGCACACTACTATACCGTAAGATCGGAAGAGCACACGTCTGAACTCCAGTCACCGCTCATTATCTCGT
>CAMQUV010000078.1 GCA_947037995.1 uncultured Rikenellaceae bacterium | reverse complement strand
TGCACAAATTGCTGCGTTTTTATTCATGACATCTAAAAGGAGTAATAATACCTTGGAGTTTTTCAATAGCATACCATCTGACTCATTACCAATAATGCCTCCACAGTTTGCCTATTCTCAGATTGTCAAAATACCGGAAGCAACAAAGGAACGTAAGTTTGCAATACGCGAGCAGTTACTGGGTTTTAGACAGAGAGTACTAGATGGTGAGAAACTAGGAGTTTTGGCATATATGTATTCTGACGACCTTGGTTCGAAGAAAAAAAGGGGTGAAATGGGTCCTATTCCAATACAGAATCTTGTTGGGCCATTTGCTGCTGCAATAGAGAATTTGGAGCCTGGTAAGGTATCTGAAATTGTTGAAACTGAGTTTGGAATGCACCTTATCGAGCTTATTAGCAAGGACGGTGACCTAGTTCACTTCCGACATTTGCTTATGAAACCTGCCTTTACGGTAACAGAGACTGAAGAGATTATTGCCGAGCTAGACTCTCTCAAAAACGCTATTTTAACTAATCAAACCACTTTTAATTTAGCATCTATGCGTCACTCTAATGACATTACGAGTGCACAAAACGGTGGAAGGGTGATGAATCTTACTATGTACAGGCAAACTATGGATATGGCTAATGTTTCTGCTAGTTTCCCGCCAGATGAGATGACACCTCTTGATTATAGATATATATCGAAACTAAAAATCGACAGTATTTCGGAGCCATTTGCTGCGCTTGATGATAAGGGTAATATTGTTTACAAGATAGTGAAATTGGACGCTTCGATGCAGGCGCACCCGGCAAATATAATTGACGATTATATGATTATACACTCTATTACTAAAATGAATAAGGAGCAAAAACATATTGATGAATGGGTTGATGAGAAAATAAATAACTTGTATATATATATTTCTCCGGCTTATACAGACTTCAATTTAATGAATAAAAGCTGGATTGAATCGAGCAATAGGTCGAGTGATTCTGAGCTCACAAAGCGCACACCATCACTTGACAACGTAGTAATAGTACAGCCTAATGCTTACTAATTAATATGAGAGCTTCAATAAAAATAAGCGTTTTTTTTGCCGTACTTTTTTGTACTGTGGTGGCGGGTTATGCCCAGATTAGTGATAAAATTAGGAGTGAGATTACCTCTAAATCTTTCCAACTAGGTTCTAAATACCTACTGTTGGGCGATAAGACGAAAGCAGCTAAATATTTCGATTCAGCAATCGCGACGTCAGACTCGACACACTCACCCGCGCTTTACTTTAAAGCTGTCACTATTGCCGACACTAATGCTGATTTAGCACTCTACCTAGTTAATAAAGCTACCATTATTTGGGAGGATAACACCGAGTTCTTAGACTTTAAAGCTCGACTGCTTACTAACGCCAAAAAATATGATGAAGCTCGTAAAACCTACTTAAAGTTATACGAATTAAACCCACTTAATCCTATTATAATATACTACTGTTCGCTCTTTGCTATTATTGATGGCGACTTTGCTGGTGCAATTAAGTATTCCAATGAGTATGAAACAAAATTTGGGTTTAACGAAAAAATTTATGAGGTGAAGTGCGATTATTTCTCTAAGCAGAATAAGCTCGATTCCCTCTATGATTATGTTGAAAATACGGTCGAAGACCAACCCACAAACACTAAGGTACTGATGCAATATGCCCTGCTGTTGTCTTATAAAAATAATGATTCTCTTGCTGAGCAAACTTACCGTAGAGCTGTTGAGTTAGAGCCAAATAATGGTAAATTATATGTGGCATTCACCGATTTTTATATATCAACAAAAAACTTCGAACCAATAATTGATGTAGCCCAGGGACTGTTTAAGATAGTGGATGTTTCGGCAGAATATAAGATTCATTTCACCCAACAACTGTTTAAATACATCAACCCCGGCGGTGAACTTAAAGATGGTATAGCAGAGCTTATAGCCGTTATCACTAATGTTCATCCTAATCATAATGGAGCAGCTATTTTTTACTCTGATTACCTCAATTTCATTGGTAGACAGGAGTATGCTTATAAGTTTCTGAAAGCTAAGTATATTGATGGTTCTTTATCAGAAGGTTTGGTGCGTACCTTTTTATCACACCTTTATTTCTCGGCCGACAGAGCAAAAATCTTTGATGTAACTAACGAGTTTGTTACAAAATACCCAGCTAATTTCGATATAAATTCATTTTTATTGGCCCTTTTAGTGGAGAAAAAAGAGTATGAACAGGCGGTCAAAGTGGCTGATGATATTATCAAATCTACCCCGAGTGATTCGCTCAAGTCTATTACCTATGTGTCGAAAGCGCAGGCAATTGAGTATGTTGCGTCAACCAAAAAAACTATCGCAGCGCACGAAAATGCTATAAAGTGTGACACTGCAAGTGCCATCGCACTCAATAATTATGCGTACTTTTTGGCTCGCAAATCCACCAATCTTGACAAAGCGCTCGCAATGATTAATAAAGCCATTGAGTTGCAACCAAATGATGTCAATAACCTCGATACAAAAGCGTGGGTCTTGTTCAAAATGAAGCGCTACCAGGAAGCTAACACTGTTATGATTAAGGTGTTATCTCTTAATAATAAATTATCGGATGAAGTTACGCTGCATCTCGGTGATATTCTTTTTGCAAATGGAATGGAACTTTTGGCGCGTGACAAATGGAAAAATCTGAGTGAGAGATACCAAGACAACTCTATCTCAGACAGGCTACAACTCACTAAAGGGGATGTAGAGGAACTTTTACGCATTATTAAAACTTATGAATAACAATGAATTTAAGCTGTTTTATACCTATTCTGACCGCTATTTTCATAATTTCTGTACCCGTCAAAGCCGTAGCGCAAACTCAGCAACTCAACAAGCAGATAGCGCAAACAGAACAACGACTCAAAGCTCTGCAAAAACAAATTACGCAGAATAAACAGAGCCAATCATCTCAAACTCAACAACTTAAACTGCTTAGTGAAAAAATTGATGTCAGAAAATCCCTGATATCCAAAATCGACAAATCTATTGTTATAACAAAGCGAGATATGGGCAAGTTCTCCAAACTACTCAACCAAGAGACACAGCGAATTGACTCACTCACCAATCTGTCCAAATATATTTCTATTTGTGTGTATAAATCGCTGAATAAGAGCGACTTAGAGGAAACAAAAACAATAAATCACCTTCGTAAATCGCTCGCGAATATTTACAAAGAGATTAGCGAAAGTCAGCAAAATAGCGACTCGTTGAAGAATTTGGCTGGGACGCAGTACAACAAATTAATGATGCAAAATGAGAAGTTGAACAGCCTCTCTAGTGACAAGAAAAACGAGTTGGCAACGCTCTTTTCAGAGCAAAATGAGCTGGATGCGCTTCGTAAAAAATTACAGAGGGAGGCAAAAAACCTTTCTCAACTCTCGGTTAAGGAGCGCCAAAAACTGACCAATTTACAGAATAGGATTAAGGAAATTATTGCGCAGGAGGCATTGCGTAATAGGAAACCAACCTTCCATAATATTTCGGTGACAAAAGGATTCGCTGCAGCAAAAGGCAAAATGCCCTCACCACTGCAAAGTACCACGCTTGTTGAACGATATGGCGTGCATTCACACCCAACGAAACCTAGCCTGAAAGTCAATAATACTGGCGTGAACCTTAGGTCTAAAACCTCACGCGTTGTGTCGGTTGTTTTTAGTGGGGTAGTGCGCTCGATTTTTGTTGTCCCAGGAATGGGGAGCTCGGTGCTCGTGCGTCACGGCAATTACCTTACAGTCTATTCAAACCTTTCGACCGTTAGCGTTAAGAACGGGCAAAATGTATATATAGGATATCCTATCGGCGAGCTCAATTCAATTTCAGAAACCTTGCATTTTGAGATTTGGAACGAAACAAAAAACCTAAACCCACAATACTGGGTCAAATTTTAAACTTTTTCTATGGCGATTATTTTCACACAAGAAGACCTAGAGTACACTATACCCAATTCTCAGGCAGTTAAAAAATGGATAAAATCCATAGTTGAATCCGAAAAAAAGAAGATTGGAGACATCGCTGTTGTGTGGTGTTCGGACGCTTTTATTCTGGAGGTTAACAATAAATACCTAAAACACGATTATCTTACGGATATTATTACGTTCGATTATTGCGAAAATAATACTATCGCGGGCGATTTAATTATCAGTCTCGATACCGTGAGAGCTAATGCCAAAGATTTTGGTGTAGAGTTCCACGTGGAACAACTCCGAGTTTTGGCTCACGGAATCCTACATTTATGTGGTTATGGCGATGCATCGGACGAAGAAATAGTAGTTATGCGAAGTAAAGAAGACTTTTATATAGAAAAATATGCGATTTAATTACGATATAATAGTAGTAGGAGCCGGTCACGCTGGGTGCGAGGCTGCGGTAGCTGCGGCACGCCTAGGTTGCGACACGTTGTTAGTTACTATGGATATGCTCAAAATCGCCAATATGTCCTGCAACCCTGCAGTTGGTGGGGTAGCGAAGGGGCAGATTGTGCGTGAAATTGATGCTTTGGGAGGTATGATGGGGCGTGTAACGGACTACTCTACGATACAATTTAGAATGTTAGGGCGCTCAAAAGGCCCTGCAATGTGGAGCCCCCGAGCACAATGTGACAAATATAAATACTCTGACAAATGGCGTGAAGTGGTTGAAAACACTGACAACGTATCCATTTGGCAGGACAATGTAACCTCATTAATCATTGAGAACGGTACAGTTTGCGGTGTGAAGACTCAGTTTTCGGCTGAATTCCGTGCAAAAGCTGTTATTTTAACTAACGGGACTTTTCTCGACGGGCTTATGCACGTTGGTCTTTCGACCGCTGTGGGCGGCAGAGCAGGCGATATGACCTCTATTGGTCTTAGTGCCCAGCTCGATAGCTTTGGCTTCTCGGTAGAGCGAATGAAGACAGGAACCCCCGTTAGAATAGACAAAAGGACGATAGATTTCACGAAAATTGAGCCTCAATACGGCGATGAAAACCCATATTGTTTCTCATTTGCGCACGACGCTGAGCCGGTTAAGGAACAGATGCCTTGTTATATGGTCTACACATCGAAAGAGGTGCACGATATTTTGCGTACCGGTTTTGACGAATCCCCTCTATTTACTGGTGTTATCCGTGGAGTTGGCCCTCGTTATTGCCCATCAATCGAGGATAAATTGCGTACTTTTGCTGAGAAAGACGTACATCAACTTTTCTTAGAACCCGAGGGGATTAACACCAACGAGTATTATTTGAACGGTTTTTCGAGTTCGTTACCTTTAGAGGTACAGGTCAAGGCGTTAAGTATGATTGAGGGGCTTGAAAACACTCAGATTTTCCGACCTGGTTATGCCATTGAGTACGATTATTTCCCACCCACCCAGCTCAAAAATAGTTTAGAGACTAAGGCATTGTCTTGTCTTTTTTTCGCGGGTCAGATTAATGGTACAACGGGCTATGAAGAGGCTGCTGCACAGGGACTTATGGCAGGAATTAATGCTGCCCGTTTGGTGCAGAATTTGCCACCAATTGTCCTCACGCGTGACAGCTCATATATAGGAGTGCTCATCGACGACCTCGTTACAAAGGGCGTTGACGAACCATACAGAATGTTCACTTCCCGTGCGGAGTACCGCATACTTTTGCGTGGCGATAATGCCGATAAGCGCCTCACCCCAATAGGGCGTGAAGTGGGTCTTATTTCGGACAAACAATGGGAGTTTTACACTATCAAACAAAACCACGTAGAACAACTACGTGCGTATATCAAAAAGCAGAGCATAACCCCCGAAAGTTGTACTCAAATGTTCCTCGATAAGGAGCAGAATAACATCACGCAGCGCCGTAAGCTAGTCGAAGTGCTCGCGCGTAACAACGTTACAATCAATGACTTACGTGCAGCATCAGATGAGTTTAACAATCACATACTGGAGTCTAACTATGCCGAAACGGTTTTGGAGCAAGTTGAGATATTAACCAAGTACAACGGTTATATTGAGCGCGAAGTCCAGACCGCTGAGAAGCTAAAAAGGCTCGAAAACATTAA
>CAMQUV010000077.1 GCA_947037995.1 uncultured Rikenellaceae bacterium | reverse complement strand
GCCTCCGCAAGGGGAAAAACTCGAGTGCCGTTGGCACCTTTGGCTCGCTGGCTGACAGCACCCAAAGAGAAACTAGCAGGTTAGGGTCTGCAACTTGGTTCTGTTGGTTATTTTCAGCGCCCGGGTGTGTGCTGACTTGTTCAGCCGCGCCGGTGCTAACAGCACTCGAAGCAATAGGGCGGGCGCTGGCTTCCAGGCTCCGCCTATGCCACTGTTTAGGGTTTGTATTTGGCTTCGAGAGCCGAGGTGGAGACCCCCGACAGCCAGTTAAAAGATGCCTTATCTACCCGATAGGCAATTAGAACGTATCTCTAATGCTCCTATGGCGAGGTTCCTTGCAGTGTGATTTGTTTACTCTTGTGAATCTAATTTATAGATATGTTTAAGATTTCGGCCATATTGGTCATAGTCTAGTCCGAATCCAACGACAAATTTATCTACTATATCCAGCGCAACGTAGTCCACATTTAAATCTTGTTTATAAACATCTCTTTTAATTGAGAGTGTGGCGATTTTCACTGAATTGGCACCATTTTCGAGGCAGTAGTCGTGTAATTTGACCCAGGTTTTGCCAGTGTCAATAATGTCTTCGATAACGATTACGTCGCGCCCTTCGAGCGGAATAGTGGTAGCCATATTAATTTTGAGTTCTCCTGATTTCATCGAGCACCCATACGACGAGCATTTAACGAAAGCCCATTGCGCATCAACCCCAAGTTCTTGCCCTAGGTAGGTTGCAAATGGCATTGCTCCACTCAGAGTAATTAGCATAATTGGCGCTGAGGGTGAGTCTTTGTAGTCGTTGGTGATAGTATGTGCAACATCTGATATTGCTTTCATTATTTGAGTATTATCAATATATTTAACAAATACGGACTCTTTAATTTTGACTTTTTGCATAAGGTTTTTTTATTATTATCTTTGCAAAACTAATAATTCATTAAACAACCACCAAATGCAACCTATTGTTTCTATCATTATGGGCAGCACATCTGACTTAAAAGTTATGAGTGAGGCCGCTAAATTCTTCGACGAAATGGAAATTCCATTCGAGATTAACGCCCTTTCAGCCCACCGTACGCCTGACAAAGTCCTTGATTTTGCACGTGCTGCACACACTCGTGGAATCAAAGTTATTATTGCAGCAGCTGGTGGAGCAGCGCACCTACCAGGTGTTATCGCCGCTCTTACGCCCCTTCCTGTTGTGGGAGTACCTATTAAATCGTCCAACTCAATCGACGGATGGGACAGTATGCTTTCAATCCTACAAATGCCATCGGGCATACCTGTTGCTACTGTTGCTCTGGACGGAGCGAAAAATTCGGCTATCCTAGCGCTACAAATTTTGGGTACTGGGTGCAACGATATTCAGAAAAAAGTCATCGACTTCAAAGAAGATATGAAATCTAAAATCACTAAAGCGAACGAAGAGCTTGCGGAGGTGAAATTCAAATTCAAAACAAACTAAATCAAGATAAATGGAACAAGCTAACGTATATTACGCGTTTATGCTCACGCTTATTGCGGGGCTTTCAACAGGCATCGGAAGTCTTCTGGCTATGGTTGTGAAGCGCACTAATACACGTTTGCTTAGTTTTGCTCTGGGGCTCTCTGCCGGTGTGATGATATATGTCTCTTTCGTTGACATATTCCCTAAAGCACAAGACGCACTATCGCAAATCTATGGTAGCAAAATGGGTGCGGCATATACCGCTATTGCCTTTTTTGCCGGCATATTTGTTATTGCTCTTATTGATAAACTTGTACCTGCTGTCGAAAACCCACACGAGTATAAAAATATTGAAAGCCTTAGCGAATTACAAAATAACGACAGGAAAGCCAAAAAAATAATGCGTATGGGGATGATTACTGCTATAGTAATCGGTATCCATAACTTCCCGGAGGGTATTGCTACATTTATTTCGGCGCTGCAAGACCCCGAAATGGGGTTCGCTATTGCGGTGGCGGTCGCTATCCATAATATACCCGAGGGAGTGGCAGTGGCTATACCTATATACATTGCTACGTCATCCAAAATGAAAGCATTTACCTGGTCTGCACTGTCGGGGCTTGCCGAACCTATCGGAGCACTACTTGCTTACCTTATCCTAATGCCGTTCATATCTGATGCTGTGCTTGGAATTGTATTTGCGTCTGTGGCAGGGATTATGGTGTATATATCAATAGACGAACTACTCCCAGCTGCCAGAGAATGGGGCAAACACCATATATCAATATGGGGAATGATTGTCGGAATGATAATAATGTCTTGTGCAATCATCGCATTAGCATAATCACCTAAATTATTCTATTATGCTGGAAATTAAAGACTTGACCGTTGGGTACGAAAATAAACCGCTATTCCAAAAAACGAATATACACGTCACTAAACCGCAACTTATAGCGCTTATCGGGCGTAATGGTATGGGGAAAAGCACACTCCTCAGAGCGCTTGCTGCACTCGAAAAACCACTCTCGGGCGAAATTATTGTTGCTAATAATAACCTACTGAAACTTACACCCAAACAACGCTCCGAAAAAATATCACTCGTTACAACAGAAAATATTGCAATCCCTCATCTCAAAGTTTTTGATATAGTGGCACTGGGCAGAGCACCATTTACCTCGTGGAGCGGCGCACTGTCGCAAAACGATAGGATTATCGCTATGCAATCGCTCGAAAAAGTGGGGATGGAAAAATTTGCACACAAAAATCTCGATAGCCTTAGCGATGGAGAGCGACAAAGAGTTATGATTGCACGCGCACTAGCCCAAAAATCTAGCCTAATGATGCTCGACGAACCTACGGCGTTCCTTGACCTACCAAGCAGAATCCAAATCGTGGAACTACTTAGGAAATTGGCTAAAGAAGAAAACACAGTCATTATCCTATCAACACACGAACTCGAACTTGCCCAAAATTACGCCGATACTATCTGGGTGATTAATAACAATAAAATAACGGTTGGATACCCCCAAGACGTGAATGTTCAAACCCAAATCAATGACCTTATAACCATAAAATAGATTTAAATATTATTAACACAACAATACTAATTTACTTAAGAAAATGAAAAAAGTTTTACTTATGATGGCAACATCTCTGGCATTATTTGCCTGCTCTGAAACAGAGAAACCAAACCCGTTCTTTACAGAGTGGGACACCCCATTTGGCGTACCGCCGTTTGACCAAATCGAAAACCAACACTTTGTACCGGCATTCGAACTTGCTATTGTGCAAGAAAAAGCTGTTATTGACTCTATAACTAGCAATACTGAAGAGCCTACATTTGATAATACTATCGTTGCGCTCGACCAAAATGGTGCTCTTATGACCAAAGTTGCACGCGTATTCTACGGACTTGCTGGCACAGAAGCGACGCCTGAACTCGACTCGCTCAAATCTATAATTAGTGCTAAATTGACTGCTCACGGCAGCGATATTTCGCTAAATCAACCTCTATTTACACGCGTTAAGGCGGTATATGAGAATCGTGAAAACCTTGCCCTTGACCCTGAGTCTTTGCGTTTGGTCGAAAAAATCTATGAAGGATTCGCACGTTCTGGAGCAAACCTTGCGCCAGATAAAAAAGAACGCCTTAGAAAACTTGATGGTGAACTAGCCAAACTTTCTATTGCATTTGAGAAAAACCTGCGTCACGACAATGGAACTTTCGCGCTCATTCTAACCAAAGAACAACTTGCAGGACTACCTGAGTCGGTTGTTGCGGCAGCGGCACAAGAAGCCACTGCTCGTGGTAATGAGGGTAGCTACGCCTTTACTTTGGACAAAGCATCAATGCTTCCGTTCCTACAATATGCTGATGATGAAAAACTGCGTGAACAACTGTACACTGGTTACCTTACTCGCTCAAATCACGATGATGAATTTGACAATAAAGAGGTTATCAATCAAATAGTTACACTACGTATGGAGCGCGCTGCTATTCTTGGTTTTGCTAACCACGCGGCATTCGTACTTGACGGAAATATGGCAAAAGACCCTGCTGCGGTTTATTCGTTGCTCGAAGAGCTTTGGACTCCGGCGGTTAAGCGTGCTAAAAAAGAGCTTGCTGAGATGAAAAAAATCAAAGGAACCAAAGAGTTTAACTCGTGGGACTGGTGGTATTATGCTGAAAAACTACGTACACAGAAATATGCACTTGACGAAAACGAACTGCGCCCATATTTCTCAATGGATAACTCTATCAACGGAATATTTGAACTTACAACCAAACTATTTGGTATCACGTATCGCGAGATTACAAAAGAGGTGCCACTTTATAACAAAGAAAATAGAGTGTATGAAGTGACGGACAATAATGGCGAACACCTTGGAGTTGTTTACTTTGATTTCCACCCACGTAGCAGCAAAAATGTTGGTGCTTGGTGTACAACTTTCAGAGGTCAGTCTTATAAAGATGGCAAAAAAGTTGCGCCAGTAGTGTCGATTGTGTGTAATTTCACAAAACCAGTAGGTGACACACCAGCGCTGTTGACACTAGATGAGGTCGAAACTCTTTTCCACGAATATGGACACGGACTCCACCAACTATTTGCGGATGTAAAATACAATAGTATCAAATCAGTTGAGCGTGATTTCGTTGAGCTCCCATCTCAAATTATGGAAAATTGGGCTTTCGAACCAGCTGTGCTTGCTATGTATGCCAAACATTATGAAACTGGTGAGGTTATACCTGCTGAACTAGTTGAGAAAATCCAAAAATCGAGCTTATTCAATCAAGGTTTTAATACTGTTGAATACCTTGGAGCGTCGCTTCTTGACCTTGACTATCATACGGTAGTTGACCCAGGTCAGATTGATGTCAATAAATTCGAAAATGAGTCTCTTTCAAAATATGGACTTATGGCTGAGATAGCGCCACGCTACCGCTCTACCTATTTCAAACACATATTCTCGGGAGGTTACTCTGCTGTTTACTATAGCTATATTTGGGCTGAGGTACTTGATGCGGATGCTTACGACGCGTTTATCGAATCGGGCGACCTATTTGACCAAGCTACTGCTACAAGATTCCGCCAAGAGGTACTCTCACGTGGAGGAACTTCGGACGGAGGCGTATTGTATCACAATTTCCGTGGTAAAGAGGCTAGCCGCAAACCACTTATGAAAAATAGAGGACTTATTTAGTTCTTATTTAATAACTCAAAAATCTCATTCAATTGAACAGATTAGATAAAATAGTTTTTTGTGGGTCGTTCGACCCGTTCACATTGGGCCACTATGATATAGCGTGCCGTGCATCTAGTATGTGCGAGACACTTTATATCGCGGTGGGTGTGAACCTAGCAAAACAGCGACTTGTTGAAATCAATAATTCGCTCAATCTTATTCGGAAATCAATGGAAAGTTTTTCTAACATTGAGGTGCTCTCTTACGACACAACTACGGTTGCGCTATGCCAAAAACTTGGTGCGAAAACACTTGTTCACGGGCTCCGAAATGCTGTTGACCTTGACTATGAGATTCAAATCGAAACTATCAACCGAGGGTTAGATATCACTATTGATAATATTTATCTAACCACTCCTGCTGCTCTGCGTCACATAAGTTCGTCGGCAGTGCGTGAGATGCTTCGATTTAACTTAGATACTAAAACTCTTATGCCGCCTAAAGTCGATATACTAGATTTTTTATAACCTTTAGGGGTTAATTGATTATTAGTTTGAGGCTCTGAAATAGGGGTGAAGACAGATTTCATATTACACTGCAACCACTGCGAATGATTAGGTCATCGCGGTGGTTGTTTTGTGATGGGTGGTTGTGTGTTTTTGGGCGTGAGTGAAATTTTAGTTATATTTGTACAAAATTACTGATTTACAAACTATGAAATACATTATACTGGCTGTTATAACGATTGCTCTTTTCGGGCTAGACTGCCTGTGGGGAAAGGAGCCAATTGTGTTTGGTGAGATATTTGAGAGTGGTGCTTTTTCGCACGAGATAGTGACTAATTTTCGTTTTCCTCGTGCAATTACTTCGGTAATAATAGGGGTAGCTTTATCTGTGAGTGGATTACTTATGCAAACCATATTCCGCAATCCGTTGGCCGGGCCTTACATCTTGGGTGTGAGTTCTGGTGCGAGTTTGGGGGTAGC
>CAMQUV010000076.1 GCA_947037995.1 uncultured Rikenellaceae bacterium | reverse complement strand
CCGAGGTCGAAATGTCGGGCAACTCTAGGGACACTGTAACGCTGTCTCGCACAATCCCAAACGTGAAGAAATGGAGCGCCGAGCAACCAAATCTCTACACGCTGATTATGAAGGTCAAACAGGGCAAAGACATTATTGAGTACGTGAGCCAGAAGGTTGGGTTTAGAACATCGGAAATTGTCGGAAACCAGTATTTGGTCAATGGCAAAAGAGTGTTTATCAAAGGGGCTAATTACCACGAAACTCACCCAGTAACAGGACATTACCTCGACGAAGCTACCATTATTAAGGATATGGAGCTGATGAAACAAGCAAATATTAATGCAATACGATTGTCGCACTACCCGCAACAACGTAGATTCTATGAGTTGGCTGATAAATATGGATTTTATCTTTGTAACGAAGTTAATATCGAGAGCCACGGAATGTATTACGACCTGCAAAAAGGACAGTCACTGGGCAACAACCCGGCTTGGCTAGGCAAACACCTCGATAGAACCAAAAATATGTACGAGCAGACTAAAAATTACCCCTCGGTTATGTTCTGGTCGCTTGGTAATGAGGCGGGTAATGGCTATAACTTTTACCAGACTTATCTCTACCTGAAATCTAAAGATTTGTCACGCCCAGTGCAGTACGAACGTGCTCTGTTAGAGTGGAATACAGATATTTTTTGCCCGCAATACCCTTCGGCTAGAGCCTTTGAGATTTGGGGACAAAGAGAGACCGATAGACCATATATAGCGTCCGAATATGCCCACGCAATGGGTAACTCTACGGGTAATTTTAAAGACCAGTGGGATATGATTTATAAGTACAAAAATCTGCAAGGCGGATTTATTTGGGACTGGGTCGACCAAGGATTCTTGGAGTATTCGGCCGATTCTACGGAGACTTTCTGGACTTATGGCGGAGATTATGGCGTGAATACACCATCTGATGGCAACTTTTTGTGCAACGGCGTTGTAGGCCCCGACCGCGTGCCGCACGCAGCTTTTGTTGAGATTAAAAAAGTCCACCAGTATGTGCATTTCTCGGAGGTCGATGCGGCTAAAGGGCTGTTTATGGTGAAAAATATGTATGATTTCAATACGTTGGAAAAATATTCTGTAGTGGCGTCGCTTTATGCAAATGCTAAATTGGTCGGCACTCAGACATTCAGATTGAAACTCAAACCGGGCGAAGAAAAGCAACTGAAAGTTAATTCTGTAACGGCAGTCAGAAAGCTGGCGAATACGGAGTATTTTGTGAATTTTGAGGTGAAATTGCTCGAAGACGAACACCTACTCAAAAAAGGATATGCCGTGGCGACTGACCAATTTGCAGTGCCTGTGACACTGGACAAAACGAAGTATTCAAATCGCTCTGGAGCGTTTACTGAGGCAAAAGATACAGGACTTGCAATAACACTTAAAAGTGGAGTGTTCAAGGCGGAATTTGATAATGTTTCGGGTCTGTTAAAATCGTATGTTGTCTCGGGCAAAGAGATGCTGCACGACGGATTCTCGTTGATGCCATCGTTCTGGAGAGCGCCAACTGACAATGATTATGGAAGTAGAATGCCTAGCGAGGCTAAATCTTGGCACCCAAAAATGATGGGTGAGTGGAAAGCTGCGGAGCTCAATTTCAATCAAGTTTCTGATAGTGAGGCGACAGTCTCGGCTACCTATGCAACCCCTGATAACACTGGCTTGACAGTTGTTTATACTATTTACTCGAGTGGAGTTATCAATGTAGACTATCAATTCAAGGGCAACCCAGCTAGCAAATTGCAACTGTTCAGACAAGGAATGCGCCTGCGTATCCCGGCTGAATATAGCGCAATGGAGTACTTTGGACGCGGACCGCAAGAAAACTATAACGACCGTAAGTATGCCACTAATGTGTCGTTGTTCAAATCCGATGCTAAGAAAGAGGGAGCCGACTACGTGCGCCCGCAAGAGACTGGCCACCATACAGATACGCGATATTTGGCAATGACCAATAAGCGTGGAGCTGGTATGTTGTTCGTGTCGAATGGCGTTTTTGAGTTTAATGCGCTTAGTGCGTCGATGGAAGATTATGACGCTGAGAGCTCGGATAAGGCGTATCAGTGGAATAACTTTATACCAAACGAGGAGCATAGTGCCGCAAAAGGAGCTTTTACAAAACCTAAACATACGCATACAAATGATATTAAAGTTCGTGACTTCGTAGAGGTTTCTATCGACGGACGTATGATGGGTGTTGGCGGTGATGATAGCTGGTACTCGCGCCCCTATGAGCAGTATAGAATCTATGCCAAAGAGAACTTTGGATATAGCTTTACTATTGTGCCAATACGTTTGCGTAGTGATGTTTCGAGGAGCACGAAGGTGACATATTAAAAGATAATTTAGTTTTAACTTTATAAGGATATATATTACGATGAAAAAAAGAGTTTTAGTTTCAGTGATTGGGGTGTTTTCCCTGATGTTTTCTGCAGGACAAGCGTCCGCTGTTCCAATGCGCACGATGCCCGAGGGCGACCATTTCACGTCGATTGAGGATGGTGCTATTGTCAAACATAGATACTCTGATGGGGTAGCTGTCGACACGCTTTTCGGCAAAAAGACGCAGAGCTGCCAACTCAAATTCTCGGACTATGAGGTCTCTGATGGCGAAAACGTTTTACTACTCAAAACGGAGTCTGAACCGATTTACCGCCATTCGTCTAGGGCGAATTATTACATATATTACCGTGCTACCGACTCGCTCAAACCTGTCTCGAACGATGGGAAACAGCAAGAAGCAACCCTTTCGCCAAATGGCAAAATGGTGGCGTATGTACGCGAAGGGAATTTGTATATACTAGATATTTATACAAATATCGAGAAACAAATCACTAGCGACGGTAAGAAAAATGAGATTATAAACGGCATCCCTGATTGGGTCTACGAAGAAGAATTTGCATTCTCTAGGGGTTTCGAGTGGTCGCCATCGTCGGATTACCTAGCTTTTTATCGATTTGATGAGAGGGAGGTCGAGCAGTATAATATGAATGTTTTTGGCGAGAAATTGTACCCTGAAAATGTTACTTTTAAGTACCCTAAGGCAGGCGAGAACAATTCGGTTGTCTCTATCAAGATTTATTCGGTGCTGGGCGGACGCACCGTAACGGCAGATATTGGGCAGGACGAAGATATATATATCCCTCGCATACAGTGGTCTGAAACGACTGATGTCTTGGCGGTTCATAGAACCAATAGACTGCAAAATAAATATGATTTACTTATGACTAGCGCCGTAAACGGGAACGCTCGTATAGTATATACTGAAGAGTCAAAAAGATATGTAGAACATATTGGCAATCAAAAAATCACGTTCTTGGCCGATGGCCGCCGTATGATTGTTAAGAATGAGACAAGTGGCTACCGTCATTTGTATCTATATGATTTATCGGGCAAAAAACTTAGTAATATTACCGTTGGCGACTGGGAAGTCATTGATATTTGTGGCATCGACCAGAAGAATAGATATGTCTATTACACGTCGAGTGAGGTATCGCCGCTCGAAAAGCATTTTTATAGAGTGCGATTCAATGGCAAGGGCAAACAGAGGTTGACAGTGGGTAGTGGGACTAATAATATTGTAATGAGCGGTAATGCTGAGTACTATATCAAGCATTTCAATAACACTACAACCCCTACGATAACAACTCTGCATAGTTCACTGCGTAATAGCCAGTTACGCATATTGAAAGACAATAAAGAGGCGGTAGCTAGTTTAGCAAAACAGAATCTACCTGTTAAGGAATTTATGACTTTCAAATCGGCCGATGGTCAGGAATTGAACGCTTATATGATTAAGCCGTTAGATTTCGACCAAAACAAGAAATACCCTGTGTTTATGACCCAATATAGCGGCCCGGGTTCTCAGCAGGTGCTCAATAGATGGGGCAATTCGTGGGAAGTGGAGTTGGTAAAAGAGGGCTATATCGTGGCGTGCGTCGATGGACGAGGTACAGGCGCCCGAGGCTACGAATTTCGTAGTTGCACTTATGGTGACTTGGGAAAATATGAAGTCGAGGACCAAATTGAGGCAGCTCGTCAAATAGCTGCTTTACCGTATGTAGATTCCTCTCGTGTTGGAATTTATGGTTGGTCTTATGGCGGATTTATGTCACTCAACTGTATATTAAAAGGCTCTGATGTATTTAAGATGGCAATTTCGGTTGCTCCCGTAACGTCGTGGAGATTTTACGATACTATTTACACAGAGGTTTACAACTCTACACCGCAATTAAACCCATCTGGCTATGATGACAATAGCCCAATTCATTTCGCAGATTCACTCAAGGGTAATCTCTTAATAGTGCACGGAACTTCGGACGATAACGTTCATATTCAGAACGCATATCGTATGATTGATGCTTTATTGGATGCAGACAAGGATTTTGATTGGATGATATTCCCCGACAGGAACCATTCGATGGGCTCACGCCGTAATTACCTGTACCGCAAGATGATAGAGTACACGAAGGACAATTTATAGGAATATTTTGAACTATTTCAGAATAATTTAGGAACAGTATTACGATATATAGATGGACATCCAGTCAATAAAAAACAAGTTTGGAATCATAGGAACCTCGCCTGCCATAGGTCGTTCAATCGAGATGGCGTTGCGCGTTGCTCCTACTGATTTGAGTGTACTTATAACTGGTGAGAGTGGAGTGGGGAAGGAATTTTTCCCACAGATAATCCATCAGAATTCGGCACGCAAGCACGCGAAATATATCGCCGTTAACTGCGGCGCAATCCCCGAGGGCACTATCGACTCGGAGCTCTTTGGGCACGAAAAAGGCTCTTTTACCGGGGCAACCGAATCGCGCAAAGGCTATTTCGAGGAGGCCGATGGGGGGACGATTTTTCTTGACGAAATCGCCGAATTACCCCTTACCACCCAAGTGCGTTTGTTACGTGTGCTGCAAAGTGGCGAGTTTATCAAGGTAGGCTCATCCAAGGCGCAGAAAACCGATGTCAGAGTCGTTACGGCAACAAATATTATGCTACCGCAGGCGATTGAGATGGGGCGTTTTCGCGAGGATTTATATTATAGACTTAATACGGTGCCAATTTTAGTACCGCCGTTGCGTGAGCGCAAGGGGGATATAATGTTGTTATTCAAGAAATTTTCGTTGGATGTAGCGGCGGCTTATAGGATGCTTTCGATTAAATTGACGCCTCAGGCACAAGATTTGCTGGAACAGTACCATTGGCCGGGAAACATCCGCCAGCTGAAAAATATATCGGAACAGATTACTACTATTGAGCAGGGCAAGGAGATTACGG
Source organism: uncultured Rikenellaceae bacterium (assembly GCA_947037995.1). Classification (GTDB taxonomy): domain Bacteria; phylum Bacteroidota; class Bacteroidia; order Bacteroidales; family Rikenellaceae; genus Mucinivorans. Next base: position 831 of record CAMQUV010000076.1, on the reverse strand, counting down.
TTGATATACTGAAACGCTATTTGCCGGAATACAACCCGTCTACACTGCCGATATTACACCCCAACTCGAATAGCCAAAACCGCGATTATTCTACCGAGAGGGACATATTATACAAGCTGTTATTTGATTTGCGCGGCGAGGTCAGCGAGCTTCGTGGAATGATGCAACAAATGGTCGGCGCCAACCCCGTACAGGTGCAAAACGCATCGCCCCAGCCCCCAAAAGCTCAAATGCCTCAGGCGGCAGGAGTTATCCCCTCGATTCAAACAATCGAGAAGCCCGAGATTATTGACAGTGAGGACTTTAGCGAGGTCGAAGAGGTGACCGACTCTGACGATGTTATAAGCATTAAAAAGACAAAAGAGCAGGTCGAGCGCGAGCGTGTTTTGGAGGCATTAGAGCGCAATGGTGGCAGGAGAAAAGAGACTGCCGAGGAGCTTTTTATGTCCGAAAGAACCCTTTATCGCAAGCTGAAGGAATTAGATATTAAGTAAAATTAGAATTATATAAACGATGAAACAATACCACGATTTACTGAACCACGTAATGCAAAATGGAGTAGACAAATCCGACCGTACAGGTACGGGTACCCGCTCTGTTTTCGGTTACCAAATGCGTTTTGACCTGAGCAAAGGTTTTCCTTGCCTCACAACAAAAAAACTACACCTAAAGTCTATTATTTATGAACTTCTTTGGTTCCTACAAGGCGACACAAACATCAAATATCTACGTGATAATGGTGTTTCGATATGGGATGAGTGGGCTGACAAAAACGGTGATTTAGGTCACGTTTATGGCTACCAATGGCGCAGCTGGCCTACGCCGGACGGA
>CAMQUV010000075.1 GCA_947037995.1 uncultured Rikenellaceae bacterium | reverse complement strand
TACTGCCTATTGTACTCTTTTCTTTTGTATCTTTTTTTGTATTTTGTTTCGTTTTGTGCCACAGCTCCGTTGGCTTTGATAGTAACAAGGTTAGCGGTTATACCGACTATTTCACCAATAGTTTTCATTTAATATATGTAATAAGTTTTTATTTATTTTCTATTTCTTTTTTCCTCAAACACCACTACTCCAAGCGCAGCAGGTGTATATGTATCATTATAATTACAAATCGAGTTTTTCGGTAAACGATTTGACAATATTTTTAAATTTTTCTTTATCCGCGCTATCATTAAGCATCGCCCATCTGCACTTCATATTGATTTTCAGCACACAAGCAAGCACATAGTCCGTAGAGAAGTACTCTTGTTCGGTAATAACATTAAGCAGCTCCATCTTAAGCAGGTCGAGTTTTCGTTCTCTCTCAACAACATTTTTGGTAGCCACGACATTCAGGATACTATCAACATAGTCGATTTCATTAGTAAGTCCAAAGTCGTTTGCTTTATAATTATTTTTAATAATTTGTATAATTTCTCTATTAGCTCCAACTATATAGTCAATATTATCGTGATTATCGCGTGCATCGTACGCCACAATAACATTACCAAGAACGAGAGCAATTTTCGCCCAATTCTCGAGCATTTTAGAACCAGCCTGTTCGAGCATCGTATAATACTGCTCCAACATAATAATTTGGAGTTCTTTACTGGTTTCGATTTTAGCAAAGTCATCATCGAGCAGTTCGGGGTCAATTTTGCCAGTAAATCTGTCAAGAATTGATTCTAGTTGCAGGGGCAATAGTGAGATATATTTTTCGCCTAGCGATTCTGGTTTTTCGATTTCGAGTTTAATTTCATCGAGCGACAGGTTTGCCAGTTGATTAAACGGCAGTTCGTTATTATCAATTACATTAAAGACATTCACCAAATCAGACTGATAGTCGATAAGTTTCACGAGTTTTTTGTCATCTTCGTTCAGTTGGTTAACGATTTCGTTTTTGGCATCGAGAAGTATGGTCAAGTCGTCATCAGCAGCCGCAGGCGCATCAACGATATCCATCGGCAACGACGCTACCAGGCAGTAGTACTGGTTATTATGTTTGGTATAATTAATAATGTTTTTGTACATTTCTATATTCTTAGTTTTCTGCGTAAATTATTTAGAATATAATCTCTTTCACCGTGCTACGCAGTGCATTTTTGATTAGTTCGTCAAAGTCTTTATCCGTAAAGCTGACAAAATAGTTATCATTTTGTGGGTTGATAACAAACGGCACTTTGACCTTATCATTAGTAGTAAGAGTGACCGATTTGTTAAACGCCTCGAGTATTTCGGCTTGAACTTGCTCTTGAAGTTCGGCAGTAACCACAACGTTAACGGGTTGGTTAGCCGACGGGTTGAATTTGGCTACGGCATCGAGAATCAGTTTTTTAACAAAATCGCCATCTTTCCAGGCTTTATCGACCTTAGGAGTGACAACTTTAGCAGTAATCGTTTCAAGAATTTGCGTTCTGATTTGCGAAATAAGTTGCGTTGATGTGAGTTTAATTTCGTTAAGTGTATTCTCTTTGAGCTCCGAGGCTTTTCTAGTAGCGTCAGCAAGGATTTTCGCAGCGTCAGCTTTAGCACGGTCGAGTATTTCGAGTTCTTTGGCTTTGGCATCGCTAAGGATTTTCGCAGCGTCGTTTTTACCTTTTTCGAGTCCCTCGTTATAGAGTTTTTCGGTTAGTTTTTGGAGTTTATTTTCCATAAGAGATTATAATTAATAAAATGGTAATTATATGTTTTTTATTTATTCAAGTTAATCGCGTCGCCATTACAAATAATAACGCCACTGTCGTGCCCCAATTCATCTAAATTGAAAAGGCTACTTAGCAAATTTAGACTAAAAAAATGATAAAAACAAATAAAATGGGTGAAAGGTAGGTTAGTAATGGTTAAAATATGAATTTAATAAAAACTAGATACAAGCATAGCATATACAAACGTAATGAAATAACAGCTTTTTAGACTTATTATAAATATAGCGAAAATAAAATAGCCAAATAATGCAAATTTAACCCTTTGATGGTGGAAATTTAAGCTGCTTAATCGTGTCGCCAACCTCAACAGTAGCAACACCACCACTCACCCTCGAGGCAAAATCGTACTTAGGACGCACCACCCATCTGCCCTTTTTGTCAATATAACCAAATAGATTGTCCCTGCGAGCACAAGCATAACCCTCCGAGAAACTGCTCACAAAATCGAACTTCGTTGGTATAGCAATCTTACCATCCTTACCAACAAAACCATATTTCATACCCCTTTTGACCAGAGCCAAACCCTCGCGAAAACTCCAAGCATTGTCATACTTTAGCGGCACAACACACTCTCCGTTCAAATTAACATAACCATATTTTCCCGACATAGATACTGCCGCCATCCCCTCACTCATATCCGACACACTGTCGTAAATAGGCTGGATTCGTATTCTGCCATTTGTGTCGATAGCTCCCCAACGGTCACCACTCTTAACCACAACGCTATTCTCACTAAAAGAGCTCACAGCATCATATTTTGCCTTCACCGCAGGGATTCCATTCTGGTCAGTAAACCCATACTTCCCAGCATCTTTGTAAACCTCCAACTTAGGCGGCGTAACTACCGATGGCTGCACAATAATACGTGGTTCTAGGCTACCATTACTTATCATTTTAGCAAGCCCCTCTATCGTAGGACTATCCGAACAAAGCGATTTGTAAAGAGGGTGCTCGGCAAAAGTGGAGCTCCGCATACTATTATAACATTGGTCCTCATTATTCATAATTTTCTCAGGACTAAAGATAATTCCCCCCGAACACCTATATTGCGCATAAAATTGCGGATACTGCGCCAGAACCCTCAACGATAAACTTATAATAGCAATAGAATATTGGTCAATTTCTTTCGAAAAAACCATCTCTTCGCGCCTAGGGTGCTGAAAACCAATCGTACCCACCTCCCTTTGACATTCACCCTGCATCTGAGGTAGATATATTCCATCATAATCCACCAAAACCATATTTCCATTATTATGCACAATGATATTGTCAGGTTTAATATCACCGTGGGCAAATTCTTGTGAGAGCAGCCACAGCGCCATTTTATCGAAGTTCGCACTTAGTTGCTCTAATTGATTATGCTGATGACTGACAGCGGCCCGATGAATCTTGTGAGCTAAGGTTTCACCCTCAACCCAATCCATAATAAGCACAGGAAATTGATTCCCCGACTGCTTGTCATAGAACACATAAAGCTCCTCTTCGAGATAATTAAAATCGACAGCGTGTGGCGAATTAGGGTTAAAATGTTTTGATATAGTTCGGTATGCCGTTGTCCTTCCCGGCTGTTCACGAGTGAAACATTTAAGCGCTTTAAACTTCCCGTTGATTTCCACTTTATATACAGTACCGAAACCTCCGCTCGAGAAAATTGGCTCGTCGTGATTATCCCTCACGAGTTTAATATCGCAAAGTATTGTAGCCAAATCATTGGCGGATTGTATGGCTTCTAAATACTGTAAAGTTCCGGGGTATCTCATCCGTGATTTCTATATCTTTTTTTGCTTATTTATTATATTCTTTGAGCGCGTGTTCCAGTATATTCATCGCTTTGCGAATGTCCTCTTGACACAAAACATAGGCCAATCGAACATAGTTTTGCGGGCAATTATGCGGGTCGGCATAGAACCCAGCAGCTGGGGCAAGCATAACCGTCCCTCCCTCATAAGAATAACTCTCAAGCAGCCACTGTGCAAAGGCTTCAGCATTTTCTACAGGCAGTTTTGCTACCACATAGAACGCCCCTTTAGGCATTGGACACTCCACTCCTTCAATTTTATGCAGCAGCTCAACCATCGTATTTCTACGTTGTATATACTCTTTTCTTACATTGATGAAGTATTCGTCGCTAGAGTGTCTCAGCGCAGTTTCGGCAGCAACTTGGTCAAGATAAGGTGCGCTAAGCCTAGTTTGCGCCAACCTCACCACAGCATCCATTACATTTTTATTTTTCGATATAATTGCTCCTACCCTTGCGCCGCACATTGAGTAACGTTTGCTCACCGAGTCGCAGACAATCACTCTGTCGTCTACACCGTCAAGTTCGAGCAGGGAGAAATGCTCCTCGTCGTCATAGCAAAAATCGCTATACACCTCATCGGCAATCAAGAAAATATTATGTTTAATCGCAATATCTCTAAGTTGCAAAATTTCTTCTTTTGAATAGAGTTTCCCCGTTGGGTTATTCGGATTACAAATCATAATCGCCTTAGTTTTCGGCGTAATAATTCGTTCAAACTCTTCTACTTTGGGCAGAGCGAATCCAGTTTCGATATGTGTAGTAATTGGTACAATTTTCGCACCAACCTGAATTGCAAAGCCGTTATAATTAGCATAATACGGTTCTGGTATAATCACTTCGTCGTTTTCGTTACAGAGAACCATCAGTGCAAAATATATTGCTTCGGAGCCTCCTGTAGTAACCACAATTTCGTCTGTATTAATTTCGTGACCTTTTTTACTATAAGCCATCGAGAGCGCTTCGACATAGGAAGTTATACCCGATGAGTTGGTATAAGGTAGGTTATTAACGTGTACTTTTCTCACAGCGTCAAAGACGCATTGCGGCATAGCTATGTCGGGTTGTCCGATATTAAGTTTATATACTTTCACTCCATTTTTAACAGCTTTTTCGGCATAGGGTACAAGTTTACGAATTGGCGATGGCGGTATTAGCGCCGACTTAGTTGATAGTTTCATTGACATTACGAGGTCTTGTTATAGGGTTGATAAGAACTTAATTGGTTTTTAGTCTTAGCAAATATAGTAAAAAAAACACACGATAATGAATAGGTGGCATAAAAAGCGCCGAAAACAACATAAAATTGTTTTCGGCGCTATAATTGGTAATAACTTGGCTTTTCGCTAAGTTATGATTTCGTTGATATTATTTTTTGAGTGATTCAGAGAATTCTTCAACGGTCATTGTTTTTTCAGTAACTGCAATTTTCTCTAGCAGTACGTCAACGATTTTTTTCTCAGCGACTTGTTCAGCAAGTTTCCCCACTTGTTCTTTATCAGAAAGAATTTGTTTGGCAAAGTTTTCGAGCATTTCCGGTTCCGGGTTAGTCATACCATAGTATTTAAACTGCGCGATCGCCATATTAGTAGCTTCGTTCATAAGGTCAGCTTCTTCTACTTTAATATCTTTATCTTTGGCAACATATCTTTTGACAAGGTCCCACTGCATCATTTTTTGGAATTGCGGATATTCTTCATCAATTTGTTGTTCAGTAAATTTGCCTTCGTTAATAGCTAGGAGCCAATTTTTAAGGAATTGTTCTGGTAGTTGAGGGTTTGCTTTTTTGATAGCAAGTTCTTTAACATTATCGTGAAATTTGAACGCTGTTTGTTCGTCGAGTTCTTGTTGCACGTTAAGTTTAACTTTTTCGTCGAGTTCTTTTTCGTTAGTAACGTCTTTATTAGGGTATGCCATAGCGAAGAATTCGTCATTAAGTTCTGGGTTTTGGAACTCACGAATTTTCGTAATAGTCATTTTAAATTTAGGGTTAATAGCATCAAGTTCTGTTTCTTTAACAGAAAGTATTGCAGCTCTTTGTTTGGCGTCTGGATACATTTTAGTGATATCGACCTCCATAGTATCGCCTACTTTTTTACCAATATAAGGTTTGCGAGCTTTTTTATCCATAGATATAAGTGAGAGGTATGCATCTTCGATAGCGATTTCGTCGTTATCAAGGTTGATAGTCATCGCTTCTTCGTCTTTAACGGCGTCAACATCAACAAGTTTGCCATAGCTTCTGAGCAGATTTTCTTTATACCCAGTAATCATATCTTCGGCAGGAGTGATAACAACTTTTTCGACTTTATCTTTTTTGGTAAGCGCTAGTTTGATTTCAGGAGCGAGTCCGATTTGGTAAACAAATTCGAAATCTGTTTGGTTATCGAAGTCGAGTTCTTTTTGCTCTTTCGCGGGCATAATCTCACCGAGTGTATCGATACTGTTATCTTTAACGTGGTCGTACGCTGCGTGGCTCGACATTTTGTAAGCCGTTTCGGCGATAGTACTTTTGAGGTACATTTTATTAATAAGGCTCATAGGCACCATTCCTGGGCGGAATCCTGGTACTTTCGCAGTCTTACGATAATTTTTAATAG
>CAMQUV010000074.1 GCA_947037995.1 uncultured Rikenellaceae bacterium | reverse complement strand
TTGGAATCAAAAATACTAGGTTCACTGTCTCTCTAACCCCAGCACAACTGGGTGAAACGGGTATTGATAATGTTGAATTCCTGTTTAGCGCGAACGAACTTAGCGCACCGCAGCCCATTGCCAAAGTAGCTTCGGGTGGTGAGATTGCGCGGTTGATGTTATCGCTCAAGGCGCTGGTGTCGAAAACGGTGAAGCTACCAACTATCGTTTTTGATGAGATTGACACGGGCGTAAGTGGCTCTGTGGCAGATAGTATGGGGAATATAATCTCACAAATGGGCAAGACTATGCAGGTGATTAATATCACGCATTTGCCACAAGTTGCTGCTAAGGGTGATAATCATTACTATGTTTATAAGGACACTGACACCCATATCAAGTTATTGAATCCTCAAGAGCGCGAGGAGCATATCGCTGAGATGTTGAGTGGATCGACTGTCACAGAGGCTGCGAGAAAGCAAGCTAAGGAATTGTTACGTAAGTAATTTTCTGGAGAGCATTTCGGGTCATTATTCTTGTTCAAAATCTGGGAAAAACTCTTTTCGCCAACCTACTAGGTATAATTTTTTGGTTGCTCTTGTAACGGCAGTGTACATCCATCGCAGGAGTTCGAGTGTGAGTGGTTCGTCGCCGAATAGGGGAGTGTCGATAAAAACTTCTTTCCATTGCCCACCTTGTGCTTTGTGGCAGGTAATTGCGTAGGCAAATTTCACTTGCAGGGCGTTAAAAAATTCATTGTTCATCACTTGTCTGACACGTCTTCGTTGTTCATTTATGGCGGCATAGTCCATCAACACATTTTCGAAGAGCATATTTTGTTCGTTCGAGGTGAGCGATGGAGTTTCGTTATAGAGTGTTGAGAGCAGCACCCATCCTTCACGTTCCAGGTCGTTATAATCAGGCATAGAGTAGGTCATATATCCGAATCGGAAGCCGTATTTATCGATAATTTTCGAAATACGTTCAACAACGATAATATCGCCATTTGCAATAAATTCGAAGGGGTCTTCTTTGCCAATATTAAAGTAGTTATTTTTGACAACCATAAGTCTGTCACCGGCTTCAATTTCGTCGGTCATATCAAAGATTTGTTGTCTAATACCTTTATTATAGTGTAGCGCGCGTTTATTGCTACGAGTAATTACGACTGTATTGTCTTTACCCGATTTGGCGTATGAGTTTTCGAGTGTTTCGATAAGGTCATATCCGAGCACTTGTTCCACATCGTTACCGAGTTGCATATTTGGCATACTTGCTTTATCGTCTTCGATTATTTGTCGAATTGCAGTAGCATTAGTTAGGATAAGTGAATCTTGAGCTTGTCGTACAACTTCTTTGAGTTGTGAGAACGATGGTTTTGTATAGTATCCGACTTTTATAGGGCTAAGTGCTGGTGATTCAACCATACCCACGGGTGGTAGTTGGGCGCTATCGCCGACGAGTATAAGTTTATTATTATTCCCTTGGAATACGTATTCTATGAGGTCACTGAGCAGGTTGCCAGAACCAAATATATTATTCTCGTTAGATTTTTCGGCAATCATCGAAACTTCGTCAACTATAAATATGGTATTATCAACAGTTTTATAGTTGAGTGTATAAGAGTTGGCAGTTGCGGAGGTTTTGAGATATATGCGTCGGTGTATTGTAGAGGTATTTGCGTTACTATAGTACTGCATAACTTTGGCAGCTCTACCAGTTGGGGCGAGCAGTTCGGTGTTGATTTGGGCATCTTTGAGCACTTTTACAAGTGCAGAAATAAGGGATGTTTTCCCGGTACCGGCATACCCATTTATGATGAGTGTGGAGTTGGTTTTATCGCCCAAAATATATTTTGACATAGAAAAAACCAATTTTTTTTGTTCTTCAGTAGGTTTTAATTCAAATTTTTTATATATTTGAATCTCCATTTGTGATATAAGCATATGTTTTTAAGCGATTAATTCTCTCTATTACAGAAAGTTACAGGTGGATTTAAGTGTCTTTTACACAAATTTGATTCAACAAACATACAAAAAAATAATTTCCTAGAATGAAAAAAACAATTATCTCTACCATCCTTCTTATAGCTATTGCCGGACTTAGCTATCTACTTGTGCAACAATTTACTGTCCCTATGGAATTTGACGAGGAACGCGAAATACGTGAAACCGAAGTTATCGCCAAACTCAAAGACATCAGAACTGCACAAAGACTTTTCAAAACTCAAAACGATCACTTCGCAGGCTCGTTTGCCGAACTTATTAACTTCGTCAAAAACGACTCGATTACACTCGAAATCGCTATCGGATCTGAAGATGACTCTACGGCTCAAGCACAAGGAAAAGTCCAACGTGTAAAATATAAACTAGCAGTAAAAGATACTCTGCAATTTACGAAAAGATATGCTCCTGAAGAGCTAGAAATAATACCTTTCTCAATTACGGCTAGCGGCAAAAACCTTGCTTTCCGTATGGACACAGCATCTTTTATTACCGAATCTGAAGTCAAAGTACCTGTTTTCGTTGCTTACGCTCCTTTTACATCGTTCCTTATAGACCTGGACCAACAAGAACTTGCTAACTACCTAGATTATAAAACTAAAACGCTTGGCAAAGAAGCTGGACTACAAGTTGGTAACCTTAATCAAGCTAATAATGAAGCAGGTAACTGGGAATAATAACAATATCCATAATAAAGAAATCTCCATCCAAATTCTTCTGGATGGATTTTCTTTGTTTGAACATTCCAGTCATAACAACGCGATTCACGCAAAACTGCAAGTAAACAACATTATGCACCTGCATCAAACGCTCGTTAACTTCCAACCTACCGCCATTCATACTCTACACCTATCGCAAAACCCTATTATAGTACCCACCGAAATTGTTACTAACGCTAACAACTATATCAAACTGCTGCCCAACCAAACACTGATTAAAGAACAAATCGATAATATCAATATTTTCTTTAATGCAAGTACTGATGTGTATAATATTATTCAAAATTCCGCACTCTATACCACGCACAATCACCCCCTGGCACTTACTATCAAAAACGCGCAGAAAAATACCCTCACTATTACGCAACAACATAACTGCACCTGCTTCGTCCTTACATCTACTATTGCACTCCTAGAAGCTTTTACCGCACACAATGCTACCGAACAAGACATATTGTATTATATCAAAAAACTTATGCCCTGTAACAATATTAGTATTATTACCGATAATCCGCAAACTACAAGACTGGTAGCGAAATATTATAAACTCCAAAATGCAATCGTGACAGCCTCACCGTTTTCAACCTTACTATAACTAATATTACGAATTATGAGAATTATTTCTGGCACACACAAAAGAAGAGTTATTACACCGCCACCCAACTTTAAAGCTAGACCCACAACCGACTTTGCTAAAGAAAACCTTTTCAATGTCCTGGCAAACTATATCGACTTTGACGACGTAAGCGTCCTCGACCTTTTCGCCGGAACAGGCTCTATTAGCTACGAATTTGCCTCGCGTGGAGCATTACAAGTCACAACGGTAGAACTCAACCCGCTGCACCATAAGTTTATAACGCAAACTATCGAAAAACTGAAACTCGATAACATTAAACCGATACAGACAAACGCGTTTATTTTCCTAAGACAAATGGCAGGAAGGCTTAAGTTTGACGTCATTTTTGCAGACCCACCATACGACCTCGAAAATAGAGAGCAAATCGTGGAGATGGTTCTTGCGAATCAAATGTTAGAGGATAATGGGATTTTCATTCTCGAACATTCCGAACAAGACGATTACTCGAACCACCCAAACCTGTTGGAACATAGGAAATACGGAAGTGTAAATTTCTCTATTTTTGATAATAAACCTACTTCCAATAGTACGAATAAACCTGAAATCGAAACCATAGACACAATTTTATAACAATCCAGCATTCATAATGATGTATTTTTATTTAACTTTGCACCTATAATATAATAAACAAACAGTAATTAACAAAATAAAACATTTAAACTAAAGTGGACATTTTTGACAGAATTAAAAACACCGGCGGAGGACCAATCGGACAATACATCGCCTATAGCCACGGCTATTTCTCTTTTCCTAAACTAGAAGGACCTATCGGACCACGTATGGTATTCCGAGGCAAAGAAATGCTTAACTGGAGCCTCAATAATTACCTAGGACTTGCGGCGCACCCCGAAGTTATTAAAGCCGACGGCGATGCTGCGGCAAAATATGGTATGGCGGCACCTATGGGCGCACGTATGATGAGCGGACAAACCAAATATCACGAACAACTAGAACGTGAACTTGCTCAATTTGTTGGTAAACCTGACGCTTTTCTTCTGAATTTTGGATACCAAGGAATGGTTTCTATTATCGATGCACTAGCTACTGCCAAGGATGTTATAGTTTATGATAGCGAATCACACGCTTGTATTATCGACGGACTAATGATTCATAAGGGTAAAGGCGGAAAAAGATTTGTCTTCCCACATAACGATATCGACAACTGCAAAACTCAGCTTAGAAGAGCGACCAAACTTGCCGAACAGCGAGGTGGGGGAGTGCTTGTTATTACTGAAGGAGTATTTGGTATGAAAGGTGATATCGGAAAACTTGATGAGATTATTGCACTCAAAAAAGATTATAAATTTAGACTTCTAGTTGATGATGCGCACGGTTTTGGTACTATGGGCAAAACTGGAGCAGGTACAGCAGAACATTTCGGCGTAGCTGATGGTGTTGATGTTGTGTTTAATACGTTCGCAAAATCTATGGCTGGAATTGGTGCGTTTGTTGCGGCTGACAAATATATTGTTGACTATTTTAGATATAACCTTAGGTCACAACTATATGCCAAATCGCTGCCAATGCCTATGACCATTGGTGCACTGAAAAGATTAGACCTAATAAGAAATAACCCACAATTCAAAGAGCAACTTTGGACGATTGTTAATGCACTTCAATCTGGACTTACAGAAAGAGGATTCGATATCGGTTGCACACTCTCTCCTGTGACGCCAGTCTATATGAAAGGTGGAGTTAACGAAGCTACAAACCTCGTTGCCGACCTTCGTGAAAATCACGGACTGTTCTGCTCTGTAGTTGTCTATCCGGTTATCCCTAAAGGCGAAATTATTCTAAGACTTATCCCTACTGCTGTGCATACAATCGAAGATGTAAACTTTACACTCGACGTCTTCTCAAAAATCAAAAGCAAACTGGCTAATGTCGAATATCAAAAAGATATGCCGAATATGGCCGAATAATTAACTCCAAATAAATATAATGAAAAAACTACGACTACTATTTATATTATCTGTATGTGTATGCGCACCCCCTGCAATTGCGCAAACTGTCGACACCCTGACTAACCAATCCATTATTGATATGGTTGATATGGGGTTTGATAAGAATCTAATTATTAGCAAAATTGAGACATCCGTTACTAAGTTTAACACCTCTTTAGAGACGTTAAAGGAACTCAAAAATAGAAATATTTCGACTGAAATAATTATTTCGATGGTTAAAATATCCAGCAAACAAATTGTTGCTAAAACAGGAATATTCTATATTGATAAAGATAATACCGAAGTTAAAATACATCCAACAGTATTTTCTGGCACTAAAACTAGAACTCTCGCTTCGGCATTGAGCTATGGGATTGCTTCTGCTAAAATAAAATCAACTATTAGTAATCACGAGGCAAATACAATTGTTGATAAAGATAATATCAAATTCAGGTTCTATTTCGACCGTAGCACTAAATCCTCTGGATTGCAATCAAATAATTGGTGGTTCAAAGCTACAACTTCACCAGAGGAGTTCGTAATGGTTAAGCTGAAAGTTAATACAAAGAAAAATTATCGCGAAATCACTACAGGTAAAGCAAATGCTTGGGTCGGATCAGATTCCGGTGTTGATGATAAAAGCGCTATTTCATTCGATATTAGCCAAGATGATACTGGAATTTTCACAGTTACAACACGTACTGATATCCTACCAGGGCAATACTGTTTCTTCTATAAAGGAACAGCTGCTGTCAGTGGATATGCGAACCAATCAGTTTTCGACTTTACGGTTAGATAATCTATATTATAATATGTTGCAAATCCCCCTCTATATAATTTTATAGAGGGGGATTTGCTTGGTCTATATCCAGTAATGTACTTAATAAACTAAAACTATTATAACTTTATATCACATAAATTTTTTAGAATTTAGTTGTATAACAGAGC
>CAMQUV010000073.1 GCA_947037995.1 uncultured Rikenellaceae bacterium | reverse complement strand
CGTTTATACACGTATGGCGATAATTTCGTACCTGTATAACTTGAATAAAAAATAAGACCCGAAAAACTATGATAAACGATATCAACACAATCAAAGAACACAAAGTAAGAGCAATTAAGAATGGGACTGTCATAGACCACCTGCCGGCAAATACTATATTTAAAGTCCTTAGACTACTGAAGCTCGAAGAATCTACAAACCCCGTGATTTTCGGAATGAACCTCGATAGCAAAAGAATGGGCAAAAAAGCTCTTATCAAAATGGTAGATATTTACTGCCAAGAAGAGGAGCTTGCATACCTAGCGCTCGTTGCACCTTCGGCGCGTGTTAGTATGATTAAAGAGTTTAAAGTGGTCGAAAAACGCGAAATCCTACCTCCAACTATTGTCGAAGGATTCGTTAAATGCATCAACCCAATGTGTATAACAAACCACGAAAATATTACTACCAGATTTACTACCCAGAATCAACACGGCGAAATGGCGCTTAAATGCAGGTATTGTGAGAAAATTACAACGCAAGAACAGATAGAAATCATTAAGTAAGCCCCCAGCAGAAAACACCAGACATATAATTAATGGAGCAAGAAATAAGAATAAAAGGAGCCCGAGTACACAACCTCAAGAATATCTCACTTAGCATACCACACGGAAAACTTGTAATTATTACGGGGCTCTCAGGAAGTGGAAAATCTACACTCGCCTTCGACACGATTTTTGCCGAGGGGCAGAGGCGTTATGTCGAGAGCCTGTCGGCGTATGCTCGACAATTTCTTGGCAAAATAGAGAAACCCGACGTTGAGCTGATTACCGGACTAGCGCCTGCAATCGCTGTCGAACAAAGGGTTAATACACGAAACCCAAGGTCTACTGTAGGTACCACTACCGAAATCTATGACTACCTGAGACTGCTCTTTGCGCGCGTGGGCAAAACCATATCGCCAGTTAGCAAAAAAGAGGTCAAAGCACACACCACACTAGATGTACTGGAATATATAATCAAACAACCCGAAGGAAGCAGACTCCTAATTTCGGCACCTATAAATATAGATGATGAAAGCAAAATTATCGAAAAACTAACCCTGATACTAAGGGACGGTGGGAGTAAAGTTGTGCAAAATGGGCAGATTTTTGATATAGAAGACTTCATCCAAGGTGATACTATTGCGCAAAAATGGTCGCAACTTATTGATAGAACTGTCAGCGCTAAAGAAATCGACGCAGACCAAAAAACGCGACTTATGGACAGTATATCCAAAGCGTTCGCAATTGGAAAAGGGTTCTGCGAAATCGAAGATACAAAAGGCAAAACGCAAACATTCTCGACCCTCTTTGAACTTGATGGCATAACGTTCGAAAGACCTACCGACCACCTGTTCTCGTTCAACAACCCCATCGGCGCTTGCCCTAAATGCGAGGGTTACGGAAAGGTTGTGGGAATCGATGAGGACCTGGTTATCCCTGATAAATCGAAAACTATATTCGATAACGCAATAGCCTGCTGGAGAGGCGAAAGTATGAGCAAATGGAAAGAACAACTCATACTAGCGGGCGAAAAAAGCGGAATTTCTATTCATAAACCATTTTATGAATTTTCGCGCAAAGAAAAACTACTGCTCTGGAAAGGCAATAAGCACTTCGAAGGTCTCGACACTTTCTTCAAAATGCTAGAAGAAGGACGCTATAAAATCCAATATAGAGTAATGCTTTCGAGATATACAGGCAAAAGTATGTGCCCCGAATGTGGGGGAGGAAGACTCCGAAAAGAGGCTAGCTATGTGCTGGTGGATGGCAAAAATATGAGTGACCTGGTATTTATGCCACTTAATGAACTGCAAGAATTTTTCAAGAAATTGAAGCTCGATAAACACGACAAAAAAATCGCCGAACGAATACTTATCGAAATCACCTCACGCCTGCAATACCTCGCCGATGTCGGACTAAACTACCTTAACCTCGACAGGCAAAGCTCCACTCTTTCGGGCGGTGAATCACAGAGAATCAACCTTGCTACATCACTGGGTAGTAGCCTAGTAGGCTCGCTATACATACTCGACGAACCAAGCATCGGACTACACCCACGCGATACCGAACGACTTATCGGAGTGCTAAAACAACTGCGAGATATTGGAAACACCGTGATTATTGTGGAGCACGATAGCGAAATTATGAGAGCCTCTGACATACTTATCGACATAGGCCCGCAAGCTGGTGAGTTTGGAGGCGAAATAGTCTACAACGGACCTCTAAGCGGTATTGACCAAGCACAAAATAGCCTTACTGCTAAGTATTTACTCGGCATTGAGACGATAAATGCTCCGAAAAAAACACGTCCGTGGAACAACTCTATCGAGATAATCGGAGCGCGACACAACAACCTAAAAAACTTTAATGTTAAAATACCTCTGGGCGTATTCACCTGTATTACAGGCGTTTCGGGCAGCGGAAAATCATCGCTCGTTGGCGATATACTATACCCTGCCCTACGCCGTGAAATTCTCGACCTAGGTGGCACACTCGGCGACTTCGACCAACTCAAAGGAGACCTGTCGCAAATCACCTCAGTAGAACTTATCGACCAAAACCCTATTGGAAAGTCACTTCGCTCTAACCCAGTAACTTACATCAAGGCTTATGACGAAATCCGCAAGATTTTCGCCTCGCAACCACAGGCCAAAGCGATGAACTACGACCCCTCGTCATTCTCTTTCAACATTGCAGGGGGGCGATGCGAAGAGTGCAAAGGCGAAGGAATCATACACGTTGAGATGCAATTTATGGCAAACGTAGACCTTCAGTGCGAACATTGCGAAGGAAAACGATTCAAAGACAATATTTTAGCTGTAAAATACCGTGAAAAATCAATTCACGATATTCTCGAAATGTCTATAGACGAGGCAATTAGGTTCTTTAGCACGGCAGCACTCGAGGGCGAAAAAATGGCCGAAAGAGTCATTGACAAGCTCCAAGTATTGGCCGATGTGGGGCTTAACTACATTAAACTCGGGCAGTCATCATCGACTCTCTCCGGCGGCGAATCACAAAGGGTCAAACTGGCGTCGTTCCTACTCAAAGAGAACACACGAAAACCAATATTATTCATCTTCGATGAACCAACAACGGGACTACACTTTCACGACATAAAAAAACTGCTTAAATCACTCAATTCACTAATAAATGCAGGGCATACGGTAGTTGTTATTGAGCATAATATGGACGTTGTAAAATGTTCGGATTGGGTAATCGACCTCGGCCCAGGCGGGGGTAAAAATGGAGGTGAACTAGTTTTCGAGGGGACTCCTCGCGAGTTAGCTGAGTCAGGCAAAGGCTATACGTCTGAGTACCTAAAACCATTATTTTAAACTATTCTATGGAAAACTACGATATATTTACACTCGATAGCGGAATCAGAGTTGTCCACAGCAAAGTCCGTTCTCAAGTAGCGCAACTAGCTATTACTGTGGGCTCTGGCACCAGAGACGAGCTCGACAAAGAACACGGCGTGGCGCACCTCACCGAACATATGATATTCCGCGGAACAAACAAACATTCGGCCTACCAAATCTCAACTCTCATCGAGTCGCGAGGGGGCGAATTGAATGCCTATACCACCAAAGAGGAGACCGTATTACACTGCACCGCACTCTGCCGAGACACTGCACGAACCATTGACCTGCTTGGCGAAATGATATTCCAACCAAGAATGAAACCACGTGATATTGAATCGGAAAAAGAGATAATAATTGACGAAATCAACTCATATAAAGATACACCATCCGAACTTATTTTTGACGATTTTGAAGAGCAACTCTACGCCGGAACATCACTCGGGCGAAACATTCTGGGCGACAAGCGAAAACTCAAAAAAATGGGCGCCGAGCAGCTCCAAAACTACATTAACAGGACTTTTACGACCGACCAAATAATCCTCACAGCAAGCACAAATTTTACGCACAAACGCTTTCGTGAAATTGCCATCAAATCGCTAGGACACATTACTCAAAGCACCCGAGAATTTACACGCGAAAAAACTACGCCGTTAGAAGCTTTCGACATTACTCGCAACAAAAATACATATCAAACGCACTCGCTTATAGGAACTTACGCCCCATCGCTCAATTCCAACAAAAGGATGATTACAGCGTTCCTGACCAATATTCTAGGCGGCCCTTCATCCATATCTCTACTGAACCAAGCACTACGCGAAAAGCGCTCGCTTACATATAACGTCGAGGCTAACTACACTCCGTACCACGACAGCGGCGTAATATCAATTTACTTCAGCTGTGAGGAGCCGAAATATGAACAGGCACACGAATTAACCGAGAAAATTATAGGTGAATTGTGCGAAAAAGAACTTTCGCCAGCCAAATTCAACACTTTCAAACGCCAATTCCTGAGCTCCCTGATTATATCAAACGAAAATAGCGAGGGGCTAATGCTCGCAATAGGCAAGAGTATGGTCACTTTTGGGAAATTCAATACTACCGACCAAATTTATAAAAAACTCGATAGTCTAACAGCAGCAGATATTATGGCAGCGGCAAACGAAATCTTCTCTCAACCACTTTGTAGACTGACCTACAAATAGTTATAACAATTAAGAACTATGCAAGACATATATAAATATATCGAAAACCACATCAAAGAACACGACCCCGTGCTCAAGGAGCTGACGCGCCAAACTCACCTCCGAGCCGTGCAACCACGTATGCTGTCGGGACATCTTCAGGGCGACTTTCTCTCGTTGATGGTCACAATAAAAAAAGCCGACAGAATCCTCGAACTGGGCACATTCACAGGCTATTCTACAATCTGCCTCGCAAGAGCGACGGGCGAAAATGGGCAAGTGCATACCATTGATATTAATGATGAGCTGTTCTCGCTATCCCAAAAATTCTTTGCCAAAGCTAACCTTACAAACAAAATAAAACAGTATCACGGCGAAGCTCTCCAAATTATGACGCAATTTAAAGAGCCCTTCGACCTTGTTTTCATTGATGCCGACAAACGCGAGTATCCGCAGTACTACAACGCACTGTTCGACCTGAATTTAGTTCATAAAGACACCGTTATAATAGCTGACAATACACTCTGGAGCGGCAAAGTAGTCGAGAGTATTGACCCAAAAGACCTATACCTTAAAGGTATATTGGATTTCAATAAACTTATAGCCGAGGACCCTCGCGTTGAAATGGTGCTGCTACCACTGCGAGACGGAATAACAATTGCAACTGTAAAATAATAAATTAAACTTTCATAAAAACCCACAATCCCTTAACTACACAATGAAAAAAATATTTATACTGACCATAAACCCAGGCTCAACATCAACTAAAATTGCTGTGTATGAAAACGAAACGGAAGTTTTCACTGAGACCCTTTATCATTTGACCGAAGACCTGCAATCGTTCAAAACAATAGCCGAGCAGTTCGAATTTCGTAAAAATGCAATATTAGAAACTCTTGACAAACAGAAATTCGACCTAAACACCCTTAATGTAATTGTGGGGCGTGGGGGACTCCTATATCCCGTTGAATCAGGCATTTACGAAGTAAATCAACAAATGATTACCGACCTAACAGAAGCTAAAAATGGCTCGCACGCCTCTAATCTTGGAGGACTAATTGCCAACAAACTAGCCGAATCAATAGGCAAGGATGTCAAAGCGTATATTGCTGACCCTGTGGTAGTTGACGAAATGTGCTCGCTCGCAAGATACACCGGCCACCCACTGTTTAAAAGACTTTCGATTTTTCACGCTCTCAACCAAAAAGCTATTGCACGAACCTATGCCAAGAAAATTGGCAAACCATACGAACAGCTGAACCTTATTGTAGCACATATGGGGGGTGGGATTTCTATTGGGGTGCACCAAAGAGGACGAGTTATTGATGTGAATAATGCACTAGATGGCGAAGGCCCATACTCACCCGAACGCTCTGGCACTCTGCCAGTTGGAGGAGTAATACAGGCTTGCTTTAGCGGCAAATACACCATAGAAGAGATGAAAAAGATGGTTAATGGAAAAGGAGGAGTAGTAGCATACCTCGGTTCGAACGACCTTCGAGCCTGCCTAGCGAAATACAACGAAGGGGACACCCTTGCTATCGAAGTTCTATCGGCAATGTGCTATAATATAGCCAAGATGATTGGGGCAATGGCGACTACATTAAACGGTGATATTGACGCAATTCTTCTTACAGGAGGGATAGCCAATGACAAGAAAATACTAATGCCACTAATAACAGAGCGCGTA
>CAMQUV010000072.1 GCA_947037995.1 uncultured Rikenellaceae bacterium | reverse complement strand
AACATTACCGATGCAATCAGCACAGCATTACGCATAACATAAGACGCTGTGATGCCGACCAAAAACCCTTCGACAATAAATGCCAGGAAGCTAACCAGCGGAATCATCATAGCCCATCCGATATATTCGTGAGCCACGGCAAGGAGTTCTTCGGAGGGGCTAAATATCATTAGCACGTTTTCGCCCCACAGTACATATATAAGTGTACAAAGCAGTGATATGACCGCTCCGATTTGGATTACTCGTATCACCGTTTTGCGCAACTGCGCGCCATTACCCGCTCCATAATATTTACCTGCCAGCGCCTCGCCAGCGTGTGCGAAGCCATCCATCAAATAAGAAAACAGCATAAACAGTTGCATCATCAGCGAATTAGCCGCAAGGACAGTGTCGCCCATATGACTAGAGGCTATCGTGAAATAGGTAAAGACAACGACCAGGCACAGCGTTCTAATAAATATATCGCGATTGACTTTAAAGAATTTGACCAACTCTACCCTATCCAAAATGCCATCGAAGCTAAAGCCTCTAAACAGTTTGCCATAGCTTTTTTTCAATATAATTACAGCTAGTATCACCCCGCTCCACTGTGCTATTGCTGTTCCTGCGCCGATTCCGGCGATACCCCAGCCCATAGTGAACGCCAAAAAGTAGCTCGCCCCGACATTCACTGAATTGATTAACAGCGCTATCCACATTGGTGATTTAGAGTTTTGCATACCGATGAACCACCCTTTGAAGGCATAGAGCGACAGGGTTGCTGGTGCTGCCCATATCCGCCCATAAAAATAGCCGACCACATAATTCTCCACCCCCTGCGAGCTCTCAATCGTAGAGAGAGACAGCTCCAAAACGGGCACTTGAAGCAGCAGCATTGCCGCACCAATCATCACCGCGAGAACCAACGCTCTTACAAGCGTCTGGACAGCCAATCGGAAATCTCTCGCTCCGTAAGCCTGAGCCGTGAAGCCGCCAGTACCCATTCGCAGAAATCCGAAATTCCAATACAAAAAGTTGAATATCGTTGTCCCAACAGCCAATCCCGCTATCAACGAGTCGCCACCGAGCCATCCAACCATTATCAAATCGACCATACCTACTAGTGGTATCGTAATATTCGATATTATGCTAGGACCTGCCAAACGAAGTATCTGTCGTGTCATAATTTATTTACTTAAAACCTATATACTATAATTAACACCCCAAACTTATTCGCGTGGCAAGAAAGGCAAAGCCAATCCTCCTTCGGAAGTCTCCTTATATAAACTTGGCAAATCGTGACCAGTCTGGCGCATTACCTCCACAACTTTATCAAAGCTCACCCTATGCCGACCATCCGAATAGCCCGCAAATATATTCGAATCTAAAGCTCGAGCCGCCGCAAATGCATTGCGCTCGATGCAAGGTATCTGTACCAATCCACATATCGGGTCGCAAGTCAAGCCCAAATGGTGCTCAAGACCCATCTCTGCTGCGTACTCAATCTGTGCCGGTGTGCCACCAAACAACTGACTAGCAGCTGCCGATGCCATTGCACAAGCCACGCCCACCTCACCCTGACATCCCACCTCTGCCCCGCTCACAGACGCATTGCGCTTTACCACTGCGCCGAATATACCCGCCGTTGCCAATGCTCTCAATATCTTTGTGTCGCTAAAGTTTCTCGAAGTCTGCAAATGATACAAAACTGCAGGCAAAACACCCGACGACCCACAAGTTGGAGCCGTAACTATCTCTCCTCCTGCCGCATTCTCCTCAGAAGTAGCCAGGGCATAGGCATAAACCAGCCCCCTATTACGCATTGCATCAGTATAGCCTTTGCTCTTAATATAGTAAACACCCGATTTGCGGCGAACTCCTAGCCCACCCGGCAAAACGCCCTCGGCCTCAAGGCCGCGCTCAACTGCGGCGCGCATAACTCTCCAGACATTAGCCAGGTAATCCCAAATCTCCTTGCCCTCGTGTTTCTCGACATACTCCCAATAACTCGTTCCATTTTTCTCGCACCAATCCAATATCCCTCCAATATTATTCAAATCATACACCAACGACGGCAGAGTCTTCTCCGAAGCATTGCTCTTCTCATTGGCCAGCGACCCTCCTCCTATACTATATATAGTCCAGCTCTCCAAAACCCCTCCCTGCTTATCAAAGCCCTCGAACTTCATTCCATTAGGATGGAAATCTAAATACACCTTCGGCTCCCACACTATCTCAGTATGACCCACAGGTTCCAAAATCTGCAAAATTGCCACATCCGTAAGGTGACCCGCGCCCGTTGCTGCCAACGAACCGTAAAGTGTCACGCGGAACGAAAAAGCATCTGCGTTGCGCTCCAAAAATTCCTGGGCAGCGCGGCGCGGTCCCATCGTGTGTGACGAAGAGGGGCCATTGCCTATGCGGTATATTCCTTTGATTGATTCCATTATATATTCTATATTAATTTAAAATTGATTCTTTCTTCTTGCAAAACCCACACCTATTATATATAAGTGTGGGCTCGTTAATTTATCTCTACAAATAAGGTTGTTAGCCACACTAGGCCTGTATAAATCCTTGCTCTAGTAAATATTCTGATATCTGTACCGCATTAGTTGCCGCACCCTTGCGCAAATTATCTGCCACAACCCACATATTAAGTGCCTGAGGATTCGATACATCCATTCTTAGCCTGCCCACAAAAACTTCGTTCTTATGATGAGCCATACGGGGCATTGGGTACTCTAATTTAGCCGGGTTGTCAAGCACAACAATTCCTTTTGAATGTTCGAGCAACCATCTAACTGCCGCAATTGTGAACGGCTGTTCGCACTCTACATTAATACTTTCGCTATGTCCCCCCACTACCGGTACTCTTACAGCTGTTGGGCTTACCTTGATAGTTTTGTCGAGTATCTTATGGGTCTCATTAACAAGTTTCATCTCCTCTTTGGTATAGCCGTTGTCCAAAAATGAGTCGCAATGCGGTATGCAGTTTTGGTCAATCTCATAGGGATACGCCATATCTCCTTTAACGCCTTCGCGCTCGTTTTGCATTTGTGTAACGGCTTTAACCCCCGTCCCCGTTATAGCCTGGTAGGTCGAGACCACAATGCGGCGGATTTTATAGGCTTCGTGGATAGGCGCTAGCGCTACTAGCATTTGTATAGTTGAGCAATTAGGGTTTGCGATAATCATATCGTCCTTAGTCAACACCGAAGCATTAATCTCAGGTATTATAAGTTTTTTGGTTTCGTCCATTCGCCACGCCGACGAGTTATCAACAACATAGCATCCAGCCTCGGCGAACTTAGGCGCCCACTCGAGAGAGGTGTCGCCACCTGCCGAAAATATCGCTAATGCTGGTTTCATATCTAGCCCTTCCTGTGGTGTTACCACTGCATAACTCTTGCCCGAGAATTCGATTAGCTTCCCTTTAGAACGAGGTGAGGCGATAGGGATTAGCTCCGTTACCGGAAAATTACGTTCTTTGAGTACTTCGAGCATCACCGAGCCCACTAGGCCGGTTGCTCCAAAAACTGCTACTTTCATTATTCTTTATATTTATTTATGGTTGGTTTTTAATTTATCTCGTCACCAAATTTATTCGAAGAACTCCTCTTCGCGCTGCTGCTCCTCAGTTTGGTTGGACACAAGCTGCTCTTGGTTGCAGTTATAGTTAACCACCCCAATTGGTTCGAGGAATTTATCGTCCTGCGTGATTCCCGTAGTTGGGTCGGCATATACTTTTTTCATAAACTTGGCAAAAATAGGCAGAGCCATTATCGAACCTTCACCACCACGGGTAAGGTGAGTTGGCTGTTCTTCGCCACCGACCCACGCTCCTGCGACAATTTTAGGCGTTACAGCCATAAACCACGCGTCGGTATTGTGGTCAGTCGTTCCTGTTTTACCACCGACATCTCCCATCATTCCATACTTATACCTCAACCTATTTCCCGTCCCAGCACTAATATTATTTTTCAACATATTAATCATAGTATAGGCTGTTTGTTCGGAGATAGCATCTTGCGTTGATGGCGAGAATGATGATAGTACGTTACCTTGTTTGTCTTCAATCCGCGTTACAAATAGTGGTCGGGTGTGCACCCCTCTATTAACGAACGTTGAGAACGCCCCAATCATCTCCAGTAGTGTTACTTCGGCAGTACCGACACAAAGCGAGTAGACAGGCGCTACATAGGATGATATACCCATTTTGTAGGTCATATCTGCCACCGCCTCAGGGGAGCTTTGTTTCATAATCCAAGCCGAGTAGTTATTTCTTGAATTGGCTAGTCCCCATCTTAGGTGTCTAGGGTTTCCATCATACTCGATACGTCCTGATTCTTTTGGCGACCACACTTCACCGTTGCCGAGTTCAATCGTCACACGGGTATTGGGCACAGGTGTGCAGGGAGTGTACCCTAGGTGGTCAATTGCGAATGTATATACAAAGGGTTTGATTGTAGAGCCTACTTGTCTACGTCCTTGGCTCACCATATCATATTTAAAGTGTCTAAAATCGACTCCGCCGACATACGCTTGTAGGTGTCCCGATGTTGGTTCCATCGCCGCGAACGCCGCTCTCATATGCGCTTTATAGTGCATCAGTGAGTCACGCGGTGACAGGAGTGTATCGACCATTCCTCGATAGCTAAAGACTTTCATCTTACGCTTAGTGTCGAAATCTTTTTGGATTATATCCTCCGGGACTCCAGACTCGCGAAGCGTTCTATACCTATCGGTCTGGGTCACGATTCGTTTCATTATATTTCTGTAAACACTAGGCCTTACATCATAAAAGATTTTGCCGCTATATGCCTTACGTTGTTTGTCGAATGCCGGTTGCACCACTTCGCTCATCTGTTCAAAAACTGCCTCTTCGGCATACTCTTGGAGTTTGTAGTTGAGTGTGGTATAGACTTTGAGTCCATCGCGATATAGGTTATAGTGTTCTCCGTTCGCTTTGGTATTTTTGTTACACCAGCCATAGAGCGGGTCGTTTTCCCATAGTTTTTTTTGCGTTTGGAAGTCCCACTCTGTTTGATACTTCCCTATTTCAGTAGGTTTACTAGCAGTCATATATAGTCTAAGCATTTCGCGAAAATAGGTAGCTATACCTTTATTGTGCGATATGGGGCTATAGTCGAGTTGGATAGGTGAGTGCGAGAGCGTGTCGAATTGTTTGGCGTTAAGGAATCCCGATTGGTTCATCCTATTCAGCACAATATTACGTCTTCGGAGCGCATTCTTGGGGTTAAGCACAGGGCTATAGAGCGTTGGCGCGTTAACCACACCAATAAGCAGCGCCGCTTCGTCAGGGCGTAGTTCGCTCGGCAATTTGTTAAAGAAGGTAGCAGAGGCCGATTTAATTCCAAACGAATTGGAGCCGTATGCCACCGTATTGAGGTACATTGTAATGATTTCCTCTTTGGTATAGTTATGTTCGAGCATCACTCCTGTGACCCATTCTTTGAATTTCGACACCACCATCATCCCCATTTTGCCAACGGCAGACCTAGTAACTGTGTCACGTGGGTAGAGGTTTTTGGCAAGTTGTTGTGATATTGTAGACCCTCCCCCTTGGCGTTGACCTAGGAGTACGGTTTTGAATGCCACCCTAGTGAGTCCAATAAAGTCGATTCCGCTATGTGTATAAAATCTCGCGTCTTCAGTTGAGACAAGCGCTTGCACGAGGTAGGGCGATAGTTCGTCGTACTCAACAAACGACCTATTTTCGACAAAGTAGCTCCCCAAATTTTTGCCATCTTCCGAAATGACTTCGGTCGAAAGGTTGGAGCGCGGATTTTCTAACTCCTCGAAAGTTGGGAGAGTACCGAAAAACCCACCCTGAATAAGAAGGATGAGGGTTAGCATAGTTGCAAATGGAAAGACTATGACCCCCCAGAATATTATAGTCCATAATTTACGACGACGCGGGGCGCGCAATCTGCTCAGAAACGTTCTCTTCGATTGTGGTTCTAGTGGCTTGTTATCTTTTGTTGGCATCTAAAATGAATGTAATTTGAATAGTTTATTTGATGGGCATACAGGGGCAAAGATAGTAAAAGTTGTCCATTGTAGGTGTGGAATGGTCTCTTTTTTTTGATTGCAGCGCAAAAAGGGCTTTACTATTGCCCTGAGAGCCTGAGTTTAGGGGCTGTTGCGGTGGCTCGGTGGTGTAGGCTTTGACTCCATAGCCGTTGTGATTTGGGATGGCATAGGCGAAGCTAAGAATATCGAAGGCCTCCCCCAGCCGGAGATGTTCTATACTTGAATATAGAACAAACCCCGACAGGCCTTCGAAA
>CAMQUV010000071.1 GCA_947037995.1 uncultured Rikenellaceae bacterium | reverse complement strand
AAGTCGAAGGATTTCAAGAAAAACAAGCCGTAAAAGGAGGACTCCTAGGACTCATTACAGCCAAAGTAACGGAGTGCGAACAACACCCCGATGCCGATAAACTGCACGTCACAACAGTCGACACAGGCTCCGAACTCCTACAAGTCGTTTGCGGCGCACCGAACGTTCACAAAGGCGCTATCGTCATACTTGCAACGGTCGGAACAACGCTATACCCTAACGGCTCTGATGAAGATGCCTTTAAAATAAAAAAATCTAAAATCCGAGGCGTAGAATCACTCGGTATGCTTTGCGCCGAAGATGAAATCGGAGTGGGCAATTCACACGACGGAATCATTCTTCTACCCGAAGATACAGCGATAGGTAGACCTGCCGCCGAAGTGTTTAAACTCGAAAATGATACTATATACGAAATCGGACTTACTCCTAACCGTATAGATGGAGCGTCGCACTATGGCGTAGCGCGTGACCTCGCAGCATACCTGAAAGCCACTGGCGAAAGTATTGAGGCGAAACTACCCGAAATTAAAACAGTTGGCAAAACTGCCAATCTAAATATTGACGTTGTGGTCGAAAATAATGAAGCCGCACCTAGATATATGGGTACTACACTGGTCGGCGTTAATGTCAAACCATCACCCGAATGGCTGCAAACTCGACTTCGAAGCATTGGGATTAATCCTAAAAATAATGTGGTGGATATCACAAATTTTGTGATGCACGAATGTGGACAACCTCTGCACGCTTTTGATGTTAGCCAAATATCTGGTAACAAAATCGTCGTACGCAACGCTGTGGAAGGCGAGAAATTTGTAACACTAGATGGTGTTGAACGAAAATTGAGCACTGACGACCTAATGATTTGTAACGAAAATGAACCTATGTGCATTGCAGGGGTTCTTGGGGGCGAAAAATCAGGGGTGACAGATAATACGACCTCTGTTTTCCTCGAAAGCGCCTATTTTAATAGCGTCTCGGTTAGAAAAACCGCCAAAAGACACGCCATTTCAACCGATGCATCGTTCAGATACGAACGTGGTGCCGACCCTGAGATGACGCTTTTTGCAATTAATAGAGCAACACAACTAATCGTTGAACTTGCTGGGGCAGAAGTGGCTTCGACTACAATTGATATATACCCCAAACCTGTCGAACCATTCACCGTTAACGCCTCTCTAAAACGCATTAACTCGCTGATAGGCAAAGAATTAGACGAAAATACTGTCATTAATATTCTTACCGCACTTGATATTAAAATCATTGAGAATAAAGAG
This sequence comes from uncultured Rikenellaceae bacterium, assembly GCA_947037995.1. GTDB lineage: Bacteria > Bacteroidota > Bacteroidia > Bacteroidales > Rikenellaceae > Mucinivorans. The sequence goes on along the minus strand of CAMQUV010000071.1, from coordinate 5,075 downwards.
GGCGTACTAGTGCTCGAGGTGCCTTCCTTTAGAGTCGATGTGCAGCGCGAAGCTGATATTGTCGAGGAAGTACTCAGAATCTATGGACTCAACAATATTGAGCTACCACGTGATATTAAAACCTCTGTCACCTACGACAACCAAAAAACCACCGATAAGCTCGTTAGCACTATCGCTAACCTACTGGCAGACAGAGGATTCAACGAGACAATGTCTAATTCGCTTACCAAAGAATCGTATTACGAAGAACTCAATACATACCCTAAGGAAAAAGCCGTTAAAATCCTTAATCCGCTTAGCTCTGACCTCGATGTTATGAGGCAAACGCTTGCTTTCAATATGCTCGAGGCTATTGAACTTAACGTGAACAGAAAGCGCGCCGACCTCAAACTTTTTGAGTTTGGCAACTGCTACGAATTCAAGAAGCCAGATGCTCTGGGGCTTGACAAATATCACGAAACCCAACGTCTGGCAATTGCTTTTACAGGCAACTGCGAGCAGGGCTCTTGGAATCACAAAGATTCTAAGGCTGACTTTTTTAGCGTGAAAGCTATGATTGAATTGGTGTTCTCGAGGCTGGGAATAAATCTTTTTGAGGGTAGCTGGCAAACGGGCGATAATAACCTTTTTGGCTTTAGCTATACTTATACTATGAGGGGGAATGTGATTTTTGAAATTGGTGAAATCGCCAAACGCGTGCGTGAGAAACTTGGGGTGAAACAACCTGTTTTTTATGCCGAAATAGATGTCGAGAAACTTCATAAAATCGTTGATACTGTTAAGGTTTCTGTCAAGGAACTTAGTAAGTTCCAGGCTGTTAAACGCGACTTGGCTCTGCTTGTAAATTCGTCTGTCACCTTCGGTGAATTGAGAATGACAGCTACTAAGGCGGAGAAAAAACTCCTTAAAAACGTTGCTCTTTTCGATGTTTACGAGGGCGATAAACTTCCCGAGGGAAAGAAATCCTATGCACTTTCGTTTATACTTGCTGATGAGAAAACTCTCACTGACAAGGAGATAGAAAAAGCTATGGCCAATATTGCGGGGGCATTGGCCCACCACAATAATGCTGAAATTAGGAGTTAATAACAACTTTACGAATCAAATTAATAATGAAGCTATCAATAATAACGGTTAATTACAATGCAGCAGCAGCGACCTTTAATATGATAGCTTCTGTTGTTGGTGCGTTGGAGGGCAGTTCGAGGTTACGCGATGATTACGAAATTATAGTAGTGGATAATAAATCGGAGCCTGAGGATATAGGTTTGTTGAAGGAGCTGAGCTCAGTTTACGCTAGTAATGAGGGTGTTGTGAGGGTTTTATACAATGACAATAATTTAGGATTTGCGGGTGGCAATAACGTCGGCATTCGCGTTTCAGGGGGTGAATATGTTATGTTATTGAACAATGACACAGAGTTGCGAGGGTCAATATTTGATGATATTATTGATTTTATGGAGTTGAATAGTGTGAGTGTATTATCTCCAAAGATTGTCTATTCGGCAGCTCCAAATTTGGTACAGTATGGGGGTTATCTCTTGCGCGACAGGTATTTGTATCGAATAGAGTCTCCATTTCACGGCAGGGTTAGTTCATCTTTGGTTGACGAATCTCGGTTAACACCATTTGCTCACGGGGCAGCGATGATGGTTCGTCGTGCGGCTTTAGAGGCTGTGGGATTGATGCGTGAGGACTATTTTTTATACTGCGAGGAGTTAGATTGGTCGTTACAGTTCACGCGTAAGGGTTACGATATATGGTATTATCCATTTGCTACGGTTTACCATACGGGAAGTTTGGTAACATCTCGCGACTCATATTCTAAGATATATTACAACAGTCGCAATCGGTTATATCTGGCGAGCAATAATTTGCGCGGCGGCGTACGATTGGTGGCGATATTGTTACAGTTGTGGGTGTCATTACCGAAGAGTATATTTCTATGTATATTCAGTGGTAGAGGCGTAAGTGGTGGTGGATTCGCAGCAGCAGGTGCACATTTGCACGGTGCGCTCGACTTTTTGTTATTGCGTCGCGGCAAGCTCCGTTCCTTTTTTAGATAGATATATCTAGTATTTCTAGTTTTAGTTCGCCTGCTGGAATTGTGACATTAACTACGGCACCTTTTTTGTGTCCGAGGAGTGCTTTAGCGATAGGGGTTTCGACTGAGATTTTCCCTTCTCTAACATTCGCTTCATTTTCAGAGACGAGTGTATATTGCATTTCTTTTTGTGTGTTATGGTTGAGCAGGGTTACTTTATTAAGTATTTGCACTTTTTTCGTACCGATAGTTGACGGGTCAATGACACGAGAGGCGGTAATAGAGGCATCAAGTTTAGCGATTCTCATTTCGAGTAGTCCTTGCGCTTCTTTAGCGGCATCATATTCGGCATTTTCGGATAGGTCACCTTTGTCACGTGCTTCGGCAATTTGCCCAGTTATAATGGGTCTTTGTGCTCTAAGTTGCGCAAGTTCTTCGAGTAGTTTGTCTAGTCCTTCTTGTGTTATATGGTGGTATGTGCTCATTGTAGTATATTTTTTTTGGGGTGTTTGGTTACGTTAAGAAATTGGGATAAAACAAGAGCCCCTGTTCGCGGTTAATTGAACCAAAGAGCAAGGAATCTCATAATAAGGGGTACACTAGAGGCTTATGTTGCGTGGTGTATTGGTGCAAAGTTAGAAAAAGAAAAGACCTTATGCAAATTTATTGTGGTAGAGTTTGTATTTAAAAGAGGTTTTCTATCTCTCTTTTTTTGATTTGTTCTACCCAGAGTTGCGGTTTGAGGCTCCAGTGTTCAACGTTAGGAATGTTTTGCAGTCTATTTTCTTGTGTTATCCAGTTTACGAATAGTGTTCTGTAATCTGCTATATTTTCGGCTGAGGCACCTTTTTGGGTAAACCATTTGGCACGAAAGGAGTTGATAGCGATTGAGTAGGTTTTCGAGGGAATAATATTATGATTTTCGATACGTTTATCACGTGATTTGCTGAGGTTTACTTCGTATGAGATTTCCCCGGCGGCTGAGTCGTGAAAGAAGTATGGAGTGCGAAGTTTAACGAGGTCGTCCGACGGTTTTTTAACAGTATAGTATCTTTCCCAGTAGGTTTCTTCGAGGAATTGGAGTAGGATTTCGCCTGTTGTTTTAACTACTGTGAGTTCGTTATCGAACCGTATGAATGTGTGTATATTTTTGAGGTATAGGTCACCTTTTTTCCACGTAAAGTCTTCGAGTGACGGGGCGTAGATTGAAATTTCGGCATTAGATTTATCTAATTGAAACGCGTGCATAAGGTTCGTGATTGGCGAAGGTCCAAAGTACGATTCTCTAGTTGTGTAGTCTTGCGGGAGGTTAATGATGGGGGTGGCAAAGAATCGTTTCAGTTCTTGTTGTTGTCGGTCAAAGTTTTCGAGATATTTTCTTGAGTTTGGAAAATCTTTTATGGAGAAAACTTTGTGTTGAAAAGTGACATCTCCGAGAAAGTCAAATCGGTCAACGACGAGTATATATTCACCTTTGAGGGTATCCATAATTTGCGTTGGGAATTTGAATTTGGTGGTATCGAGCTGTGTAACTCGGAGGTATTTATATATTGAATCGAGCAATTTGGGGTTAGCAGCATTATAGCTACTATAACCGTTAGGCAATGTTTTGAGAACTGATGGGGTATGGCTAACGAACACATTTTCGGGGTCAAGTTCTTGTCTCCAGGCCTCGATATATCCAGCAGTTTGAACGAGTGAGCCTTTTGTGAAATAGGAGCTCAGGGGGTCGAAGTTAAACCACGGCGAGCCTCCAAAAACGATAAGTCTTTGTTGTTGTGCGAGTGCTGAGAGCGACAGGAAGGTGAGTGCTAGAGTGATAAAAAGGCGTTTCATAGTAAGTGGGTTAATGTATTTTTATACATTAGAACGATTTTTTTGTTTAAATATTGTGAAAAAAGGTTAAATTTGTCGATTATGAATCGTTATTTTATAGAATTATCATATCGCGGCACTGCTTACAGTGGTTGGCAGCGACAAATTGGCAGCCCATCTGTACAGCAAAACATCGAGGAATCTCTCGCTGAAATCCTACGAGTTCCTACTCCTATTATGGGTTGTGGGCGTACTGACACGGGTGTGCACGCGCGATTTGCTGTGGCACATTTTGACAGCGAAAAACCTGCGGAATACTTTGATACTAATTTTGTATATCACCTTAATTGCGTTCTAAACCAAGACATTGTGGCCTCACGTATATACGCGACAAATCTGCACGCTCGTTTTGATGCGATGGAGCGCGAATACAAGTATTATATAGCACTCTCACGCGACCCTTTTTGCCGTGATGCAAGTTGGCAGATTATCACTAAACTCAATATTGATGCGATGCGTGAGGCGGCTCAATATTTGCTCAAATACAGCGATTTCACCTCATTTGCAAAGTTACACTCTCAGACAAAAACTAATATTTGTCACGTAACTCATTGTAGCATTGAGCACGCGACAGGCTTTAACGACAACCCGATGCTTGTTATAACTATTCGTTCTGATAGGTTTCTTCGTGGAATGGTACGAGGAATTGTAGGAACGCTTGTTAATGTGGGTCGTGGAAGGTTTACTGCCGCACATTTTGAAAATATATTGGCCGCACAAGACCGCCAAAAAGCCTCGGCTCAAGCGCCTGCGCAAGGGTTGTTTCTTACAGGTGTAAAGTATTAATTAGTCTATTTTTTGCTATAGCAAGTTTTTGCTCAATAGCAGTTGTAATTTGCAGTGGCATAGGCGGAACCTGGAAGCCAGCGCCCTCCCCCATCAGCAGATGTTCTAATAGAACACCCCAACAGGCCTTCGAATTCAGAACATAAACAAAATACGGGCTCTGAATCCAAACCAACAAGTGCAAAACAAACCACACCCCTACACAAACAAATAGCAGCCTTTCAGCCAGCGAGCCAAAGGTGCCAACGGCACTCGAGTCCCCCCCCTTGCGGAGGCTCGCTTACTGGTACGAGAACCTCCACAGGCTTTGACTCTAACCAAACAGTAAACCTAAACGTTAGTAATATGGAAAGGCGCGAGCCTATCAGTA
>CAMQUV010000070.1 GCA_947037995.1 uncultured Rikenellaceae bacterium | reverse complement strand
TGCCACCGAGCCAAACAGCGCGAGCAAAATAATTAACGAAGCACCTCTAGTCAGGTTTATCATAAGCGCAAATCTAGGCACACTAAACTTCCACTGAACCTTATGTTCACCCGCCGGCAAAGTCAGCGCACGGAGTACATAATCCGCCCTTATCGCAGGCACTTCCACACCATCAACATAGGCTTTCCACCCTTTATCAAAGAAAATCTCCGAAAAAATTGCCAGCCTCTCAACGTCACTACTATACTCATACTTAATATCATTAACCTTATAGTCAGTAAGTTCGATTTGACCAATAGCCGCTCCACTATAACTAGACGGAAGCAAATCTTTATATTTCGCCTCAACCACCGCAAGCTCTTTGGCCTTAAATCCGGCCTCGATAGAAAGGGCATTAAGCTCCTCATCAGCGCTATTAACAAGTTTTACCGAGTCAACAAACCACGCACTACCTGCATAGCCATTATTGAATTCAACACCCTTGTCCGTAATAAAATATTTAGCGTTCATCATATTGTAAACCTCAATATTCATTTTCGACAAATGAGCATCTATAAGCTCCTGATAACGTCGCATTTTAGCAGCGTGATAACCCCCAACATTACGGTGAAAGTATGACGTGAGGCCATCGCTAAACGGGTTCACCGTCAAATTAACAACCCTATAGTCAGTCGTATCCTTCAATATTTGCTTATCAACCTCAGAAGGCAGGACACTTGCAACATTACGTTTCGACTCAAAATCACTCCATTTCACAAATCGAGTATCTACGCCAATCATATCAATCAACACAGTCAGAACAATAGCTGCAATAAAGTAGTTTTTTCTGAGTTTACCCATTGACCAAGCCCATATAAGAGCCGCTCCGACAAGCACAAAAAGTAGCGAGCGGAAACTATCAGCAACCAGCATCGAAGAACGCTCATCCACCATTGCCGACATAACGTCCTTAGGCACACCCATTTGTGAGTCACCAGCCGACACGAAATCCATAAAAGATGGCAAAATAATCATTCCGAGCAACGCAACGGAGCCCGTTATTATAGTACTTAATTTCAGTGCTTTGAGAATTTGTGGGCGTTCAACATCACCTTTAAGAGCCTTATTGAGCCCAAAAATAGCTAGCAACGGCACACCAAACTCAATGACAACAAGTATCATTGATGGCACTCTAAATTTGTTGTAGAGCGGAAAATAGTCTAAGAAGAGGTCTGTAAACCACATTAAATTGTGTCCCCACGCCAGCATCAACGCCAAAATCATTGGCCCCACTACCCACCATTTTTCAATTGCAGGAAGCAAGCACAGCGCAAAAACAAATAGGAAAATCAACAGCGCCCCTATGTAAACTCCACCCTCCGTAAACGGTTGGTCGCCCCAATACGATGGTAAAGAGGTCGACATATTAACAGCATTATAGTTTTTGAGCGATTGAGCCACTTCTCCATCCTTACTAAATCCACCCGAGCTACTTTGCCCGAAAGCATTAGGAATGAACAGGTTTAACGTCTCCGCTTTGCCATAGCTCCACTGAGTCGCATAATCTTTATCAAGCCCCGTAGTTGAGTTATCCGACTTGTTTTTAGAGCTCAATTCACTCTCCGAACGAGTCGAATCTTTGCTATAATCATTTACATAGTACAATTGCACGATATTAGCTCCCACAGCAAGCGTGGCAGCAATAACTAGATATCCAGAGGTAATTGCGAATGCTTTTAGCATTTTTGATTTATAGGCTCTGACAAATTCAGTCACAACAAGCCCTAGCACCACAAACAAGAAATAATACGTTATTTGGGGGTGAGAGCACGAGACCTCAATGGCAGCAAAAAAGGCTGCTAGTGACGCTCCGACAAAATTATTTTTACGATAAGCGTACCAAATAGCTCCTACTAGAGCAGGAATCCACGCAAGCGCCATCATCTTTGTTATATGCCCAGCCTCTATGATAATAGGAAAATATGTTGACAGCCCATATCCCAGTCCGCCTGCAATAGCGAGATAAGGGTTGACACCCATAAGCACTAACATTAGGTAAAAAGCCGCCATCGCAATAAAAAGGAACGATGCAGGTTTCCCAATAGTATCATAAATAAAGTCGGTCGATGATTTGACCCATCTCCCGTCATAATCCATATCAATAAGATATGCAGGCATACCTCCAAACATACGTCCTGCCCAGGCAGGGTGTTCGTTGTAGGCTTCTTCGTGTTGTTTAATATCGACAGCCATTCCATTAGCGCGGAGCATATCTCCTTGCGAGAGGACTTTGCCTTGGTATTGGGGTGCAAAAAACGCCATTGACACCACTACAAACGTAGTGATAGCAATAAGGTGCGGTATTATTTTCTTCAGTATCGGATTCATTTAGTTTATTCGAATAGCAATTTTTTTATAAATAAAAACCCACAGCGCGCCCCAGATAACAGCCTCGAGAAGTCCGAGAAGTATATCAACAGGATAATGTGCGCCGAGGTAGATGCGCGAGTAACAGTTGAGAGTTACGAACGCAATCATCATACAAAGATACGCTTTTTTTCTAATTAGGCTGTAAGAAAGTATCGCAAAGGCCATAGTATTGGCGGCGTGTGACGATATAGTACCATAGAGTCCCCCTTTGTAGCCATTGACATTGTGCAACAATCCTTCGAATGGCGGGTAGTGATTTGGTCTAAATCTAGGGAAGTTATTTTTGGCAAACGTAGCAGTTTGGTCAACACAGACAATCATAAGTGCAGCGACAGCAACAAAGAGCAGCGCTTTTTTCCAGCCATAGATTTTGGTAATATAGTATATAACGCCAAGGTACAGTGGCACCCAAGTGAATTTGTACGAAACACCATACATTATATAATCAACAATGCCGCCCCCATCAAAGTTGAGGGCTAGCACTGTCGGTATTTCCCACGAGAATGGTTCAATCATAAATCAGTTTTTTTTATAATATAATTTAATAAGCAGTCAGTTCGTCGATAAACATCCACGCGCCATTGCCTTTCGAAGCGTGCCAGTCAGGAAGTTTGCCCCCAACTATTTCCCACACGATACGGTCGGCCGTAACAGGCGCGAATTTTTCGGTCATATAATAAGCTCCCTCAGGCGAATAACGTGCCGCAGGGATATCGAATGTAACTTTTTTCACCTCGTTATCACCGTTATAAAGCGTTGCGCGTGCCTCGAAAGGTAGCAACAACCACGCTCCAACAGAGTTTACGGCGTTGAAACCAACCGAACGAAGCTGTTTTGCTTTAGGTAATTTAGCCTCGAGCGTTGCTGTTTTACCTACGAAGCCAACCCACTCAGGGTTTTTGTAGCCTTCGCCACCCAATTTACCGTCGGTAAGAGTTGCCAATCCACCATTTTCATAGGGTTTTGACGGCGCCGAACCTGTTATAGTAACACCCTCTAAACGTCCTTTGTAAAATTTGTATTCCCCAACAGAACTAGCCTCTCCTTTTTTACCAAAGGCTCTAACAGAGAGTACTTTATCACTATTAATCGTAATAGACTTCGGATTTTTGCGACTTCTAAGAGAAGGGGCGTCCCCGTTTAACGTATAGCGAATATCGTTATCCGTTGGCGAAGCTACTTTCACAGCTATATCTTCAACGAAAACACGCTCTTTTACATCAAGGAATGGTTCGAAAGTAACAGTTGAAAGTATCTCATTCGAGGTCATTGCATCTGCTATATCCGACACAGGGCGGTCAGCGACAGCCGCTCCCCAAGATTTGTTTGGCTCAGAGCCCATTTGGAGCACCAATACCGAGCCATCCTCAATGTCACTGTGCATAATATACGATTTAGCATAGGGTTTACCATTAAGTGTAGCCGATTGAATATAGATATTTTTGTCCGATACTCCCTCAGCTTTCAACACAAACTTTTTACCGTTTGTAAGGTTAATAGTAGTCTCTTCAAAAGTTGGTGTTCCAAGAACATAAACGTTAGAGCCAGGCGTAACGGGATAGAATCCAATCGCCGAGAACGCATACCACGCCGACATTTGACCACAATCCTCATTTCCGCAAAGTCCATCGCGCTGCGTTGTGTACATTTCTTTTTTGATACGAGCAATCATTTGCTGTGTTTTCCACGCCTCGCCGATATAATTATATAGGTAAGCAACGTGGTGTGACGGTTCATTTCCTTGAACATAGTTGCCAATTAGTCCAGTCACATCAGGCGAATGGTCAGCGGTAACGCTTTCGGCATTAAATAGCTTTTCGAGTTTATCCGAGTATGCTTTATCGCCTCCGATTAGTTCGATATGAGTATTGATGTCTTGCGGCACAAAGAACGAATAGTGCCACGAGCTACCCTCGGTAAAGTCACCTTGTCCAAGAATAGAAATCTCGGTAGGAGAGAATGGTGTTCTAAATTCGCCTTGCGAATTACGCCCTTTCATAAAGCCATCTGTGGTATCCATATGATTTTTGTAGAACTGTGCACGGCGGATATATTCGTTATAAACCTCCGTATTGCCCATTTCTTTGGCCATAACAGCTATACACCAATCGTCATAAGCATACTCAAGAGCTTTACTAACCGCATTATTTTCTTTGTCCGAAGGCAAGAATCCAAATTGGCGATAATATTTTAGTCCAGCATAGTCGTCTTGCATAGCAGATTGCTGCATCGCTTCCATAGCTAGGTCAAGGTCAAAATCACGTTGTCCTTTCATATAAGCATCAACTATGACAGGCACCGAGTGGTATCCAATCATACAGTTATTTTCACGCATATTCAAATCCCACACTGGTAGGCGTCCACGTTGGTCGTAGTACCTAACTAAAGAACGAACGAACTCCTGATTTTTTTCAGGTGCTACGACGGTCAAAAGCGGGTGGAGCGCACGGAACGTATCCCAAAGAGAGAACAGCCCATAGCTATTTTCACCCTCAATAGTGTGTAGCTCGCGGTCGGGTCCGATATAACGTCCGTCGACATCCGACATAACGTAAGGAGCTATCATTGAGTGGTATAGCGAGGTGTAGAAAATAATTTTATCGTCTACTGAGCCTTTTACATCAACTACCTCGAGTGCTTTATTCCACGTGTTATGTGCTTCGAGTCTCACTTGTTCGAATGATTTATCGGCAATTTCGGTCTGCACATTTTGTTTTGCACCAGTACAGTCAACATACGATATACCAACTTTGACAAGTAGCGTATCGACAGCTTTTTCGAACGAAATCATCGAGACAATATCCTTTGATAGTATCTGCGAATCTTTTGTAATTCCCCCTGGCACTTGGCTAAGGAGCTGCGCAATTTTGCTCGAAAACTCAGCATAGAAATATACCGTATGCTCATCAGCCCACCCATTAGATGTTCTAAATCCCTCAACAGTATAGTCATTCACTTTTCTGATAAAAGCCTGTTTTGTATTGTCTTGAATTCCGTGCCCAAGGTCAATTACTACGTGCTGGTCCTCTTGTTTGGTGAACACATATTGGTGGTAAGCGGCTCTTTCAGTTGATGTTAGCTCAACATTAACGTTGTTATCATCGAGTTTCACTGCGTAGTATCCGGCAGCTGCTTTTTCGTTTTCGTGTTTGAAACGACTTCTGTATCCCGTAATTGAGTCGGCTTTGGCTCCTGGTTCAAACATAGCTGGCCTAGCAGATGGCATAAATAGTATGTCACCAAGGTCTGCGCCACCAGTTCCAGAGAGGTGAGAGTGCGAGAATCCTATGATAGAGTTGTCTGAAGAATGATATCCAGAGCACCAATCCCACCCAGTTGTGCCCGTGTCTGGGCTAACTTGCACGAGTGCAAATGGAACGGTAGAGCCTGGGAATGTATGTCCGTGGGCGTTTGTTCCGATAAATGGGTCGACGAAATCCGCCGGTGTTGTTCTCTCGATTTTTGGAGAGCACGCTCCAACTACTGCAGCTAGTGCAAGAAGTGCTAATGAAATTGATTTTTGCTTCATAATTTAAGGGTGAAGTGATAGTATTTTAGGTTATTATTTTTTGTTAATTTTAATTCGGCAGGTGGACTTACATAAGATAAATCGCCATACGCCCAGCAATAAGAGCATAGTTATATCTAGCTGCAAGTATCTCACTTTCAATCTCTTGGAGCGAGTTCATATCGAGAAGAAACTCCATTGACGTTATTTGCCCAGTAGAAAAAGAGCGTTCGAGCAGTGATAGATATTCTTTATAATTCGATTGTTCCCAGCGCGTGTTACTCACATAGGCAACCGAATATTGGTCGAAAAGCGAGGCCAGAGTCGCATAAGTATCACTAGTTGCAACTTCGATATTAGCACTAGCCGCTTTAACATAGGCTTTTGCGTGTTTCACATTATTACGTTTCCCCCAGAGTGGTATAGAAATTCCGGCCGAAATCTTGTGCGAGAAGCCCGATGGGTCTTCGAAATCAGCAGTATAACCAACCGAAAGTTTAGGAGATCGGAAGAGCGTCGAGTAGGGAAAGAGTG
>CAMQUV010000069.1 GCA_947037995.1 uncultured Rikenellaceae bacterium | reverse complement strand
CTGTATGTTTAGAGTTTTACGCCTCAGTTCATCCCACTTTTGAGGGATAACCTCAGGAGGAGTTGACGGTACGAGCTCAACAGAAATCTTAGAAAGCCCAAAATAACTGTCACTTTTAATCTTATACACACCTGCCATAGTCTGTATCTCGCGCTCTATTGGTTCGGTGATTAGACGCTCTACCTCATTAGGTGTTGCCCCAGGATACGACGTCATTAGTACCACCTGTTTGATTACAAAAGGTGCATCTTCTTTTTTCTCAAGCTTGTCGAATGATAGGATTCCTCCAACCAACATTATCAACAAGAAAAAGTATATTACGCGAGAGTTGTCTAGCGAAAATTTAGGTATATTCATTTCTTAAAATCTCCTCGAAATAATTAGTTTTTTAGTATAGTTACTTTCTGTCCGTCAACAATTTGATGCACACCGGCTATTACCACCGTTTCGCCTGCAGCAACGCCGCTACGAATGATAATTTTGTCAGTCCCCATCATTCCCTTTGTTTTGACAGCCTTGCTTTGTACCGTATTGTCCTTATGGTTTAATATGTACACAAATTGTTGTGTCTTATCAGTATTCTTAGCGAAAATTGCTGTAATCGGCACTGTCACAAAGTCGCCATCTAACAGAAGGCTCTCTCTCTCAATAACAACCTTCACTTGACACGCAAACCCAGCCTTAACATCCAGCTTTTTCGGGTCGAACATCTTGTCAGTCATCCTCAATGTCACGGGGATACCAGCGCCATTTACCGATGCATCGACAACCTCTTTAATCTCGGCAGAATACTCTGTCCCAGGGTGGTTGTCAAATTCAACGAAAAACTTAGCTCTACTTGGTACCGAAACTTCGTTTTCAGGAAGAGTGAAGCTCACTTCGAGCTTATTCGGGTTGATAATCTTGTAGATTGGTTCTCCTGGGTTGATTTTTTGGTATGTTTCAACATATTTAGTCTCAATCGAGCCAGTGAACGGTGCGTACAGTTTGGTGTACTTTAGCTGATTGGCTGAGTAGTTATACGCAGATTTAGCTTTAAGGTAGTTCGCCATAGAGATTTCATAGTCTTGCTGCGAGATTGCCTGTTTTTTGAGCAGTCTTTTATTTCTGTCGAGCATAGATTTCGACGTTTGGTACTGTGCTCTATCAGCTTCGAGTTTGAGTCGAAAGTCTGCTGGGTCGAGTTCGGCAAGCAGTGCTCCCTTTTTGACCAACGAGCCTTCGTCGACGAAAGTTTTATTAATAAGCCCTCCCACTCTAAATGCAAAGTCGGTGTATTGTTCCGCGAGTGCTACGCCAACGTACTGTTTGTCGTATGAGTTAAGGTTTTCTACCGTAGCGACTTTAACAGGTCTTTGGTAAACTTCGGGTGTAGTTTCTGTCCAGCAGGACGGTAGTAATAGCGATGCTGTTACGAGGATTGATTGGATTAGAATACTTTTCATATCTTTTATATTAGTGTCAATTTTTTGTGTAATAATGGCTCTAAGGTAGTTATAATTTTCCACAAACAGGAGGAAAATGAGAGTTTTTTTTCAGCGAAGTGTAATTGTTTAATATACAAAACCCTACCTAAGCGTATATTAATACGTTTGGGTAGGGTTTTGTTCGGTTAAGGTTTAATAAGTTAAAGCATTATTATGCTTTAGCATTATCAGACTTTGATATCAACGTGTACTCCAGAAGGAAGTTCCAGTTTCATAAGTGCGTCGATAGTTTTCGGCGACGACTCATAGATATCAAGAATTCTGTTGTACGTAGCAATTTGGAATTGCTCGCGTGCTTTTTTGTTAACAAAAGTAGATTTATTAACAGTAAAGATTTTTTTGTTAGTAGGAAGTGGAATAGGACCGCTAACTACAGCTCCTGTATTTTTGACAGTATTGACGATTTTCTCAGCAGATTTGTCTACAAGATTGTGGTCAAATGATTTCAGTTTTATTCTAATTTTTTGGCTCATTTTATTATTCATCGTTAAGTTTACCAGAAGATATTTCTATGATTTCTTTGGCAAGGTTAGCAGGTACTTGTTCGAAGCACGAGAATTCCATAGAAGAAGTAGCTCGTCCTGAAGATATAGTTCTAAGAACTGTAACATATCCGAACATTTCGCTAAGTGGAACTTTAGCTTTTACGACACGTGCCGTACCTTTTTGTTCCATTCCTGCAATTTGTCCTCTACGTTTGTTAAGGTCACCGATAATGTCTCCCATATTTTCTTCAGGTGTAACAACTTCAACCGCCATAATCGGTTCCATAAGAACAGGTTTAGCAAGTAGAGCTGCGTGTCTGAATCCTTGTCTAGCAGCGATTTCGAAAGAAAGCGCGTCAGAATCGACAGGGTGGAAAGAGCCATCAAGAATAGTGACTTTCATTGCATCGATAGGGAATCCTGCAAGAGCACCGTTGCTCATAGCAGAAAGGAAACCTTTTTGCACAGCAGGGATATATTCTTTAGGGATGTTACCACCTTTGACTTGGTCAACAAATTCTAGTCCTGTTTTTTCGTTATCAGCGACAGGTCCTAGTGTGAAAATGATGTCAGCGAATTTACCACGACCACCAGTTTGTTTTTTAAAGACTTCTCTGTGTTGGATGCTTCCAGTAAGAGCTTCTTTGTAGTTAACTTGAGGTGCTCCTTGGTTGATTTCGACACCGAATTCGCGTCTAAGTCTATCTACGATAATTTCGAGGTGAAGTTCACCCATTCCCGAGATAACAGTTTGTCCAGAAGTTTCGTCAGTTTTGACAGTAAACGTTGGATCTTCCTCAGCAAGTTTGCTAAGTCCCATTCCAAGTTTGTCAAGGTCTTTTTGTGTTTTAGGTTCAACTGCAAGTCCGATAACTGGTTCTGGGAACGTCATTGACTCGAGTACCATAGGGTTTTTCTCGTCACAGAGAGTATCCCCTGTTCTAACGTCTTTAAAACCAACTGCCGCAGCAATATCACCAGCACCAACGAAATCGATAGGATTTTGTTTATTAGAGTGCATTTGGTATATACGTGAGATACGTTCTTTTTTGCCAGTACGGCTATTAAAGACGTATGACCCAGCGTCAAGTCTTCCGGAGTACACGCGAATAAAACCTAGTCTACCAACGAAGGGGTCGGTAGCGATTTTAAATGCAAGTGCACAGAAAGGGTCTTTATCAGAAGGTTGTCTAGTGACTTCGCTGTCCCCATCAAGTGATGTACCAACAATCGCTTCGATATCCATAGGAGAAGGAAGGTATGCAACGACAGAGTCGAGCAGTAGTTGGACTCCTTTATTTTTGAATGAAGAGCCGCAAAGCATAGGAATAACCGACATACTGATAGTCGCTTTTCTGAGAGCTGCGATAATTTCTTCAGGAGTGATAGATTCTGGGTCTTCGAAGAATTTTTCCATAAGAGCGTCATCAGAGCCTGCAACTTCTTCGATCATAAATGATCTAGCGATGCTAGCTTCTTCTTTGAGTTCAGCAGGTATTTCTTCGATAGTATAGTTATCACGAACAACTTTGTCATCAAAGTAGATATAAGCTTTGTTATAGACAAGGTCAATAACTCCGTTAAATTTATCTTCGTTACCAATAGGAAGTACGATAGGTACTGCGTTCGCTCCGAGTCTTTCTTTGATTTGTGCACAAACTTGCGAGAAGTCTGCGCCTGTTCTGTCCATTTTATTGACATAGCCAATACGAGGTACGTTGTACTTGTCGGCTTGTCTCCACACTGTTTCAGATTGAGGTTCAACACCACCAACAGCACAGAATGTAGCAACAGCACCGTCGAGCACTCTAAGTGAGCGTTCCACTTCGACAGTAAAGTCAACGTGTCCAGGTGTGTCAATAATATTGATTTGGTATTCTTGTTCTTTATATTTCCAGAAAGCAGTTGTAGCTGCAGAGGTAATAGTGATACCACGTTCTTGTTCTTGTTCCATCCAGTCCATAGTGGCGCTACCTTCGTGGGTTTCGCCAATTTTATGAGTTTTTCCGGTATAGAACAAGATACGTTCGGTAGTGGTAGTTTTTCCGGCGTCGATGTGCGCCATAATACCGATGTTTCTTGTAAATTTTAGGTCTCTTGCCATTTTATTAATTGAAATTGTATCTCTAATTGATTTAGAATCTGAAGTGAGCAAAGGCTTTGTTAGCTTCTGCCATACGGTGCATTTCTTCTTTACGTTTGATAGCACCACCTTCGTTATTGAATGCAGCCATAGTTTCGGCTGCTAGTTTTTCTGCCATAGAGCGTCCAGCTCTTTTTTTCGAGAATGACAGCAGATAGCGAATTGCGAGTGCAACTTTTCTTTCTGATCTAACTTCCATAGGAACTTGGAATGTTGCACCGCCTATACGGCGTGATTTAACTTCTACTTGTGGTGTAATGTTTTCGAGTGCTTTTTTCCAGATTTCAAGGGGAGTAGTTTCACTATCTTTCATTTTCTCACCAACTATATCTAGCGCATTGTAGAAAATAGTGTAGGCAATACTCTTCTTACCGTCCAGCATAAGATTGTTGACGAAGCGGGTAACCAGAACGTCACCAAATTTGGGGTCAGGAAGTAGAATGCGCTTTTTGGGCGTAGCTTTTCTCATTTTGTGTTTAAGTTTTAGTTTACTTTATATTAGATATAAAGTAATGTTTTTTTTGGTGTTTTTGTTTTAATTTTTTTGGTAGAGCTTATTTGCTCGATTTTTTGGGTCTTTTCGTACCGTATTTAGAGCGACGTTGTGTACGTCCTTCTACACCGGCAGAATCGAGCGCTCCACGTACGAGGTGATATCTCACCCCTGGAAGGTCTTTTACACGTCCGCCGCGTACGAGGACGATAGAGTGTTCTTGGAGGTTGTGTCCTTCACCAGGGATGTAGGCATTTACTTCTTTTCCGTTAGTTAGTCGTACACGAGCAACTTTACGCATAGCCGAGTTAGGCTTTTTAGGAGTGGTTGTGTAAACACGCACACAAACTCCACGGCGTTGAGGACACGAAGCGAGAGCTGGTGACTTACTTTTGTCGACCATTTCGATTCTGCCTTTACGCACAAGTTGTTGGATTGTTGGCATTTTTTTTTGTTGTTAGTTAAAAAATAATATTCAATTAGAGATATTAGGGCGCAAAATTAGATAATATTTTCTCCGTAAACAAATTTATTGAGGTTTATTTTTTAAGTTTTTAGTGTGACGGGTGCTAATCGCTTTTTTTTATGTCTTTACCAGCAATTTATCACCTTCTCCACCTATATTTTTTGCTTTTTGTGCTTTTTCTCTTTATATTTGACACATAATACCCCACAAAAACCTAAATTAATATGTTTAATAAATTAATTGTCCTGCCCCTACTACCTAAAATCCCTGCCACCGATGCGGCTAAAACCGATACTACCTCTGTTGTAAATGCGGCCGAGGAGATTTACACATCGTTCGCTAATATGAGCTCGGAGCAAATTATTGACTTTGCCGTCAAAAACCTTCTTACTATCACTGCGAAAATACTGATTGCGCTCCTTATATATTTCGTCGGGAGATTTCTTATCAAGAGGCTCGTTAAAATTATCAAAGTAATTCTAGATAAAAGAGGTGTTGAAGATTCGCTAAGCTCATTTGCCATCAGTTTTGTGAAAATCGCGATGATGCTTCTTATAGTTATTATGATTGTCGGGGTGCTCGGTATAGATACGTCTTCGTTTGTTGCAATATTTGCCTCGCTTGGTATCGCTATTGGTATGGCACTCAGCGGGACACTCCAAAACTTTGCCGGGGGTGTGCTTATTCTTATGCTCAAACCATTCAAAGTTGGCGATTTTATCGAAACTCAAGGGCAAACAGGAAGCGTTAGGGAAATAAAACTATTTAATATAATGCTTAGTACGCCTGATAATAAAATGATTATTATTCCTAATGGCGGTATTGCCAATAATATTATTAATAACTATTCGCACGAAACTACGCGCCGTGTGGATTGGTCATTTGGTATCGGGTATGGCGATGATTATGATAAAGCCAAAGAACTGCTCGAACAGATGATTCTTGCGGATAAAAGAATATTGAAAGACCCAGAGTATCTTATTGTGCTTGGGGCGCTGGCTAACAGCTCGGTTAATATTACTGTTCGTGCTTGGGCGAAGACGGAGGACTATTGGGACGTGTTCTTTGATATGAACGAACAAGTCTATAAAACATTCTCTGCGCAAGGTATTAATATACCATTCCCTCAAATGGATGTGCACCTGCACCAAGCTTCTAAAGACGTAGAATAATTTCCTAAAAAAATGGACTGGGCTCGCTGAGGGGGCTGTGCCAGTTTCTAATTGCCTGTCGTGCTGATTTATCAGTGCAGCTGGGGGAGGCCACGGGTGGTCGGAAGGTTTGCATTTACAATAAATCATTTTGGCAAGGCGCCAGCCTACAGCGGCGGATCCCCCCGCCGACGCTGTTTTTGAGAACAGCATCGACATCCGCCGAGTCGAATTTTTAGCCGCCAAACAATCTTCCGACCACG
>CAMQUV010000068.1 GCA_947037995.1 uncultured Rikenellaceae bacterium | reverse complement strand
ATGCAGAGCCTCCTTTTATAGTACTATTAGTTCCTAGGGTTGTTTTGACTATACAGATACCACAATCACGAAAAAAGAATTAGACCGCAAAGGCACACAACCACTCATACATATCGCCGATTTATAACCAAAACACATTCAAACCAACTTAAATTTGCACTCGTCCATAAAAACAGCTATATTTGAAGACTCAAACACCTATAAAACAGTTAATTCGCTCTATGAAAGTTACACTTACACCTTCGATGGGAACAACAAAAGCGTTCTCATTCGACCCACCTATAAGCCCGCTACCGAGACAGGTAACGCACGGGATTCTTGAACAAATATTCGACAAAGAACCTCACAACTTCCCCGTTGCGATGGCACTTGCCGACAGCTATATGGAACTAGAGCAAGTCGAAGATGCCTGCCAGACCAGACTCGATTGCGCCACCCTTATTTTCGACCTTATCGAGAGCCTTCCCGATAACGAAAATATCGAAATTGATATGAACACCCCCGACAACCTCGCGGTGATTATGACAATATACCTCAGCGCAATAGACCACTACTCTATCGGCGACTACGAAATGGCAGCCGCTATGCTCGAAATGATTCTCGAAATGGATGTCGAAGACCACCTCGGAGCGAACAACTATCTCGCTTTTGCGTATGCCGCACTTGGCGAAAATGATGGGGTCGAAGAACAATGCAAAATTATGATGCCTACTCCGCAAACCAAAGAACTGCTACGCACTATTACCAAACACTCCGCTAACCCAGACGCACCGGTATCTGACAACGTAAAAGAACTGCTCGAAAACCCTACGGACGACCATAAAATTATGCTCGAACCACTCACCCTTACACATAAATCACTCTTCGCAGAATAATATTATAACTTTCGTGCGATTATTTAATTTATATTAATTATATTTGCACTGTTAACCAAATAACAACACTTACTAAAAGACACAAAATACAATGACACAAAAACTGAAAATCAGAGACTTGACGCTTCGCGACGGACAGCAATCTTCGTTTGCTACGCGTATGACACAAAACCAAATCGACCGAGTTCTACCATTCTACAAAGACGCAAATTTCTACGCTATGGAAGTTTGGGGAGGAGCGGTACCTGACTCAGTTATGAGATACCTAGGCGAAAATCCTTGGGACAGACTTGAAAAAATCAAAGCCGTTGTGGGCGACGTTTCTAAACTTACGGCACTTTCAAGAGGTCGTAACCTTTTCGGATACGCTCCGTACACCGACGAAATTATCGACGGATTCTGTAGATGCGCTATCGACTCAGGGCTCGGAATTATGCGTATATTCGATGCGCTTAACGACGTAAACAACGTTAAAAGCACTATCAAATACGTGAAAAAATACAATGGTATCGCTGATTGCGCTATCTGCTACACGATTGACCCGAAACCAGAAGTTCAACCTAAAAAAGGCCTTTTCGCTTGTTTCAAAAAATCACCAGTCCAAAAAGTAATCTTTACTGATGCTTATTTCCTAGAAAAAGCACGCCAAATGGTAGAGCTTGGAGCGGATATGATTACTATCAAAGATATGTCAGGACTTATTCCACCTAAAAGAGTCTACAACCTTATCCAACTACTCAAAAACGAACTACACATACCTGTAGATTTCCATACTCACTGTACTCCTGGATACGGACTTGCTTCGGCCGTCTCAGCTATCGCTGCAAAAGTGGACGTACTTGATACTAATATCTGGAACTTCTCTGGCGGTACAGGTGCTCCTGCTATCGAATTCGTTTACCTATTCTGTAAAAAAATGGGCGTAGAACTAGATATCAATATGGAAGCTGTGCAAAAAATTAATGCTGAACTACTTAATATTCGTAAAGAACTTGTTGAGTATGATTCATCTAAAAAATTCCCAAATCCATTCAACCCTCTTACTGACGAAATACCAGCGCACATCGATGCACTTATGGACAAAGCAGTTGCAGCGGCACTGAAAGTTGACGAAGATGCACTTATAGATGCTTGCCACAAAATCGAAGAATACTATAACTTCCCAGAACCTAACGAAGTGGTGAAAACTGCCGAAATCCCTGGAGGTATGTACTCGAATATGGTTGCCCAACTTAAAGCACTTCGTAGCGAAGACATTATGCCTGAAGCTATGAAACTTATACCTACCGTAAGAAGAGCAGCTGGACTTGTGCCACTTGTTACGCCTACTTCGCAAATCGTTGGAGCGCAAGCTGTTAACTGCGCTATCGACCTTCGTAACGGAAAACCAATGTACACCAACTGCTCAAACCAATTCGTATCACTTATCAAAGGCGAATATGGAACAACCCCAGTTGCAATTGACCCTGAATTCCGTGCGAAAATCTGTGGCTCACCTATCGAAACTGCGTACGATACATCGAAATACAAAATGCAAGACAACCCTACACTTCCTAACGGAGTGAAACTTGCGGAAAACGAAAAAGAACAACTGCTTCTTGAACTATTCCCGGGTGTCGCAAAAGAGTATCTTACTAAATTCAAAATGGCCGCTACTCCAGTTCCAGCACCAGTTGTTGAACAAAAAGCTGAAGAAACTGCCGCGCCAGTTGCTGCCCCTGCAGCTCCAGAAGCACCAGCTGTTGAGAAAATGCAAATCGTCGGAGAAGTGGTTAACGCTCCTCTTCCAGGACGTGTTTTCCAACTTATTGCCAAAGTTGGCGATGCTGTTGAAGCCGGACAAGATGTACTTATTCTTGAAGCGATGAAAATGGAAAATAATATCGCCGCTACCAGAAAAGGTACCATCCGCCAAATATTTGTTGCCGAAGGCGATACCGTACCTGCTGAAGGTGCTCTATTCGAAATCGAATAACAAAATACAATAAGCCAATATCCCAAAAGGAGCCTGACCATAATCGGTTAGGCTCCTTTTTTTGGCGCCGTAACTGAACAATCCTACCCTGTCCAATTTATTGACACACTTGTCCAATAATTGGACACTTTTGTTTTTAACCATTTTCATATCTATGTGACTATCAAGCGATTAACTCTTTGGCACGACTTTGGGTAATATATATAGTATAAATCAGAAACAAATTAACACAAATATGAAAAAAACAATTTTACTATCAATTATCCTACTCTCGGTGATGGCAACAAGCGCCAAATCACCAGAACCTCTTTGGGGTGTGGACGACTGCATTCGCTACGCCGTTGACAACAACCTAGAACTGAAAAAACAATTTATCAATGAGCTCAACGCCAAAGACGAACTAACCGTCAGAAGCCTCTCATTTCTCCCCTCAATCTCTGCTAATTCGTCGATAACAGGAAATTTCGGACGCTCGATTGACCCCGAAACAAACACCTACCAAAGCGTGTCGAATATGGGCAACAACTACGGAATCTCGGGCTCGATGTCAATATTTGACGGGCTGAGAGTTCTCAACGGGTTTAAAATCGCGAAAGCCTCTAAACTGCGCCAAGAGTTCCAAACCAAGCAGGTCGAAAATCAAGTGGCACTCACAACGATGAGCGCCTATTACAGGGCAATTTTTGCACACGGGGCCTATAAGATTGCAACACAGGAATTGGGTGAGAGCCGCAAACTTTATCAAAAGAAAAAAGTTGAACACGAAGTAGGGCTAGCAAATATAAGCGACCTGGCACAGCTCGAGAGCCGTGTTTCGCAGGGCGAATACAATCTAACTAACCTCGAGGGGATTTACCGCAAAGCGGTTGTGGAGCTCAAAAATCAAATCAATTTTCCACTAAATTCTTCGCTCCAAATTGATACGATGTCCCGGGTTGAGTACATAACAGAGCAGAGCAACGAGGATTTCGAAGCTGTGGTTGCGATAGCCGAAACAGTGTTGCCGGAGTTCGAGATAATGAGTGCGCAGGAACGCATTGCTAAACTAAATTTATCGAGTGCACGCGCCAATCTATTTCCATCGCTTTCGCTCAGCGGGGGGATTAGCACAGGCTACTCACAGTCGCTCGGAGGCGAGGGTGGCCATCCAAGTTATGCTAGTCAGATGAAAAATAAAATGGGGGAATATGTAGGCGTTTCGCTCAACATTCCGATATTCGGGGCACTCTCGCGCCAGAAGAATATAAAGAGGCAGAAGAATGAATTTGAACGCATTAAGATTGAGTCAATGGAGCAAAACAAGGAGATACAAAAATTTATCTACGAAGCGATTATTGATTTGGAGAGTAATGAAAAGCAATGCACCCAATCGGTTGCCAACGTAAATGCAAATACACTTTCGTACAACTCAACAGAGGCAAAATTCAATGAGGGGCTGTCATCGGTAGTTGACGTACAGACGGTTCAAACTAACTTATCGAGAGCAAAAATGGACTATCTCAAGGCGTTTTTGAATTACAAAATGCAGCGAAGAATAGTAGATTACTACAAAGGAATTTCGTTGATTCGATAGCCTAAAGACACACAATAATTTAATAAGAAATATAAATAAATAAAAAACATATACTACAATGGACATTAAACTAGAAAAGAAAAAAGGCTTACAAAAAAAACACATTCCGTACGTAATTTTCGGAGCAATCGGGTTATTATTAATAGGATTAATCGTGTTTTCGTCGGGCGCAAAGCGCCTTCAGGTAAATAGCGAAACGTTAAACATTGGCGAGGTGACTCACGGTGATTTCAACGAATACATACGTATCACAGGCAACGTTCAACCGCGCACAACGATGCAACTCAGTCCCCTTGAAGGAGGTATTGTTCAAGAATTTGTTGTCGAAGAGGGCAATATGGTAACCAAAGGGGATGTAATTTTGCGCCTAAGCAACAGCCAGTTGAATTTGGACATTTTGAATGTCGAGGCATCGTTGGCCGAGAAAGAGAATTTTTTGCGCGACACGCGTGTAAAGATGGAGCAGGAGAAGCTCAATTTACAGCAAGAGATGGCGCAGCTTCTAAGTGATGTCCGCAGAGCCAAACGCAAGTACGAACAGTACAAACGACTCCACGAAGAGGAGTTAATCTCGAATGAGGATTATGTGCAGGCCAAAGAGGATTACGAGTTGCAGACCACACGCCGCAAATTGGTAGCAAATCGTCAAATACAGGACTCAATTTACCGTTCAATCCAGGTAGACAATATGGAAAATAGCCTTATGAATATGCGTAAAAATATGGTACTTACTTATGAGCGATTGGACAATCTAAATGTTAAATCTCCTATCTCGGGGCAGCTAGGGAGCATCGACGTTGTGTTGGGACAGAGCATAGCTTCGGGACATAAAATTGGGCAGGTCAACGACCTTTCGTCCTACAAGATTCAAGCGCATATCGACGAGCACTACATTGATAGAGTATCGGCAGGGCTGGAAGGTTCGCTCGAGCGTAGCGGTGAGGTGTTTGGCGTGGAATTGCGCAAAGTTTACCCTGAAGTTGCGGGAGGCAAATTTAAAACAGACCTATATTTCAGCAAACAGATGCCCGACAATATCCGTACGGGGCAAACATATTATGTGAACCTCTCGACCGGAGCACCCGACAAATTGGTCTATATCCCCCGTGGGTCGTTCCTGCAAAGTACAGGAGGTAGTTGGATATTTGTTGTGTCGAAAGATGGCTCGAAAGCTGTTAGAAGACCTATTAAAATTGGCAGACAAAATCCGCAGTATTATGAGGTTATCGAAGGTCTGAATCCTGGAGAAAAAGTTGTAACATCGTCTTACGAACTGTTTGGCGACAGCGAAGAACTGATACTTAATTAGTCGCAAGACTTCGTGCAGAACTGCACACATCCCAAATTTATTAATAAGACCGAACTATTATGAGAATAATTATACAAACCCTCACACGCTACAAAGTCTCCACGATACTAAATATCGTGGGGCTTTCGATTGCCTTCGCGGCATTTATAATCTTGGCGATGCAAATCCGCTATGACTTTACCTACGACAAGCACCAAGCAAAATATGAGTCTATACACCAACTCACTATTGCGTCGGACAACGATGCGAAGCATATGCAGACTCATTTTTCACGACCACTTATCGAAGCCATTGAACAGAAACTCCCAGAAATTGATAAAATAACAATAGTTGGGACCTTTCGCCGTAACCGTTTTAATATAAGCGGAGACGATAATATATCAGGGATTCAAGATGTAAAGACTTGCTTTGGTGCTATAACGGATATATTTACATTTGACTTCATTGAGGGTGACCCAAAGTCGCTCGACAGCCCGGGCAATTTCATTGTGTCCGAGAGATTCGCCAAAAAATACTTTAAGGGCGAATCGCCCGTGGGTAGGCATATAAACTTTTCGGGAGACGAGGGAACTATTACAGCAGTATTTAAGACCCTGCCTGAGAATGGGACTCTCAGCTCGGATGTATTTACGAATATTGGAGATGAAAATATAAACAGCCAACGCAATTGGAATTATTATGTTTACTTCACAATATCACCCAATTCAAACCGGGAAGATTTTGACACTAAAATAAACAAACTTCTTAGTAAACTGTTT
>CAMQUV010000067.1 GCA_947037995.1 uncultured Rikenellaceae bacterium | reverse complement strand
ATATATCGTAGTTTATGTAAATCCTTAGGTTTAGAGTCCGTAAATTTTAAAAGGTTAATATTTGGCTTTAATATTTATTATAGATTTCTGAGTTTCTTTTCCCAGTTCCAAGCACTCTCTAGTGTCTGCTCTATAGTTTTTTCGGCTTTCCATCCCAGCTCTTCATTCGCTAGAGTTGTCTCGGCCCATATTTTTTCGATGTCACCCTCTCTTCGAGGTGCGATTTTATAATTTAGTTTAAGGTTGTTGACCGTTTCGAATGCTTTGACTAACTCGAGTACAGACCTACCGTTGCCGGTGCCGACATTGAATATCTCGTAGTTGGTTTTTTGTTTTTTCTCGGCAAGTCTATTAACCGCCGCAACGTGTGCTTTGGCTAGGTCGTTGACATCAATGTAGTCTCTGACCGCGGTTCCGTCAACAGTGTTGTAGTCATCGCCAAATATCGTAAGCGTTTCGCGGATTCCTGCAGCTGTCTGTGTAATAAATGGAACAAGGTTGGCCGGCACTCCTTTGGGGAGTTCGCCGATAAGTGCAGATTTGTGAGCACCTATTGGGTTGAAGTATCGCAGGGCTATCGAGCAGAGCGATTTGTCAGCCGCAGCAGTGTCGCGGATGATATCTTCGTTCATTTGTTTGGTATTACCGTAAGGCGATGTCGCTTCTTGTCGTGGTGTTTGTTCGGTAACTGGTAGGATTTCGGGTTGACCATAAACAGTACAAGATGATGAGAATACAAGGTTTTCGACATTATGTTTTTTCATCATTTCGAGTACAACAATAAGTGATTGTAGGTTATTGTTATAATATTTAAGCGGTTGGTTGACCGATTCGCCCACGGCTTTGAACGCCGCAAAGTGAATAATCGAGTTGAATTGTTCTTTTTGGAACATATTATCCATCGCAGTTTTGTCATTGCAATCGATATTGTAGAATTTGAGTTTCTGTCCGATGATTTTTTCGACACCTTCGACCGCCGAAGCGTCTGCATTAGACAGGTTGTCAAGTACTATGACTTCATAGCCAGCTTGGACAAGTTCGACAGTTGTGTGTGAGCCGATGTATCCGGCTCCACCGCATACAAGGACAGTTTTATTCTTATTCATTATCTTATTTATTGAGTTTTGATTTTCTTTGCATTGATATTAATTTGCCTATTTATCAGGGCATTTATTGACACTGCAATCAGGACATCTATTAGTAGTATAGTATTGATGTTGAGTTTGACTATTTCACCCAGTGTAATATTGAGTGCCACGAATCCTATTTGGAATACAATGATTGTAATTGTGCTTCTAATATGTGTAAGCCCGAGCGCCAGCATTTTGTGGTGAATGTGCGTTTTGTCGGGAGAGAACGGCGATTTATGGTGCATAATGCGTCCTGTGAATACTCTCAATGTGTCAAAAATTGGTACGAATAGCAGTCCGAAAATGATTGCCAGCGGTGAGTTTATACTTTGTATAAGGCTCGATTCGCTGCCAGGGGTGTAGACTTGCGCCGACTGTAAAAACTTGAGCGATAGGAACGAAATTAGTAGCCCCAGTGTTAACGAGCCAGTGTCGCCCATAAATATTTTGAGCCTCTTAGACGAGATATTATAGTAAAAGAAAGCCAACAGTACTCCGAGCATTCCCATTGCTATCATAGCGTAGATATACCCTTCGGTGTATGTAAACCAGATGCCCAGTGCCAGTAGCGCTACGGAGCTAAGCCCCGAGCACAGCCCGTCGACGCCGTCGATAAGGTTGTAGGCGTTGATGACAAATACTATAGCTACAACCACAAGTGTTCCTATTATATAGGGGTTGATTTCATAGATTCCGAATATTCCAAAAAGCGTTTGTGGAACAAGTCCTGTGAACGCAATAAGTGTTGCGGACAGTATTTGTACGGCGAATTTGGCTTTGTAGGAGACCCCGACTAGGTCGTCAGTCAGTCCGACAAAAAAGATGATGAACGATGCAGCCAGCAGGAACATAAATTCGGTAATAAAGCTAACTTCAGAAATCATCGGTAGCGGAACATTCAGGTAGTACCTGAACCCAATGACCAGCGAGACTGAAATCATCAGCGCCGGCACGAACGAGACGCCCCCGAGTCTTGAAATCTCCTTTTTGTGGACTTTGCGTTCGTCGGGTTTGTCGAAAAGTCGCTTAATCTTAGAGATGACAACGATTTTGGGGATTACTATCCACCCGATTGTAAGCGAAATAGCAAAAGTTAGTAATACAAAAAATATTTTTTCCATTAAGTAGCTTCTTTATTTTTTATCAATTTGTGATAATGCCCAAGCATAAGCCCCGATAGAGATAGCTTTGGACGTTCCAATTTGTGAGAATCCGAATCCTACTCGAGCAACAGGGTCGTAAGTGACCGTTTTGGTTGAGCCGGGGATTGTAATTTGCATAACCGAGCCAGTAGTAAATTCTTCTAGGTCTGCTTGGCTATCTAGGTAGTATATTTTTTGAGTAAGTCTTGGGTTGTCAGGTTTTTTGAATCTAGAGTTCATCTCCTCGAGCGCTGCTGGTAGGAATACCTCTCTGGCACCCGCAACTCCTCCGCCGATAACCGCTATCGTATCAGTCATAGTTAGGATGTTACACAGCGCATCGCCGAGGGCTCTTCCCATCGAGCGCAGCTTGTTGGTTTCCTTCTTTGGCGCCTGTGCTTATGTCGTAGATGTCTTTTGGGTTTGGTGCGTTTTCAAAAGATATTCCCACAGCTTCGGCGTAGGCTCTTTTGACCGCTCTAATCGAGATGTTCTCTTCGATGTTAGTGTCGTCGCTATATCTTTGACTCAGCGCCCATACTTCCATTCCAGAGCAGTTGTCGCCAATGTACATTTCGCCAGAGCAGATAAGTCCGCCACCGAATCCTGTGCCGAGCGTTAGTCCGACAAGGTTTTTGTATCTTCGTGGGCTTCCGGCTTTTTCGAGTTCGGCGTTGATGTATGGTAGGAACCCTGCAATAGATTCGCCGTAAGCGTATAGGTCGCCGTCGTTGTTGACGAAAGTTGGGATTCCAAATTCTTCTTCGAGCATTGGCCCGAGTGCTATTCCGCCTCTGAAGGCTGGTAGGTTACCAAGGTCACCGATGATTCCGTTTTGATAGTCGGCTGGGCCAGGGAACGCGAAGCTGATAGCTACGGGTGCTATTCCTCTCTCTTGGAGTCGGCTTCGCACGGCGTGGAAACCGTTTTTAATGTTAGCAAGGCACAGCTCCAGATTGTTGGCTGCTGAAGGTAGGTGAATCGGGTCCATAATCTCGTTGTAGGCTGATATAGCCCCAAACACGAAGTTTGTCCCTCCTGCATCTAATGTCATTACGGTTCTTTGGTCGTTAGAATATTTCATAGTCCTGGAGTTGTTTAAGGTCTTGATATAGAGTTAGTTACGTATTTTGTGTTGTTTGCGATTGCTGGGAATCATAAAGTTGATAGCCAGCTTAATGCTTGTTTGTTTGGCATTCTCGAGGTCAAAAATAGGTATAATGTTGTCAATTCCCAAATAAATCTGAAAACCTCTGCTCGTATATGCTCCCGCGATACCTACTGCATAGGGCGAATTGGGTCTGTATGAGTAGTTTGCCATAAATTGCCAGCGTTTGCTCGGTGAGCGATATGTGTAGCCCGCGGAAAGCACATAGTCAAAGTATCCCTCGAGTATTTCAGAGCCCTGAAATGCCCCACTTACAACGTGTTGGCGTTTGCGTCCCAATGAGTATTCTACGTATGCTTGGTATGTAGTTGGTAGTGATGTGCGAACTTTACCTGATGTCGTGTCTGAACCTATCGTCTCGATGAACGCGTTGGACACAGAGTCCATCAATGCTGTCATATCGCCCCCATTCAATAGAGTTTCGAGGTCTCCCATTCCGTTGAACAAAAACTCGCCGTTGCTCTTTGACTTAATCGTAGAGGATTCGTCGCTCCAATTTATCACCCCTATGTCAGTAACGCCAATCGAAGCTCGCAGTCTATTGTCGAGCCCTATCCATTCGGCTCCTATGTCGGCGCCGAATCCAAGGTTGCTTCCGAGGTTTGCTATCGACTGATTTGCATCAACATTATTGAAGTTTATATTTCCGCCCTGTATGTCGAAATCACCACTCACAATATATTGGTCGTAGTCGCGGCGGACTTTGAAATTAGAATTGCTATTTACAGAAACTAGACCAGCTAGCATTTTTGCTCTAGCTCCAACGGAGAATCCCAACGGTAGTTTGCGTGAGTAGCTGACCCCCATCTCTGCCCAGCTCATTACGCGTGGGTTGAGGCTAATGTTATATTCAGATTGACTTTGGCTTATAGAATTGTCGGCCAGTAGTGACAGCATATCGCCGGGCATATTGGATGCTAGGTGGATTTTGGTCGACAAGTTAATGCCTATATAATTGTTCTTACCAATGAAAAAGCCGCCATTAAGTAAGTCCCAATCTAGGTTGAGCGAGGTTGCGTTGCTATTTCCTCCTAGTGACTTAATTAGCCCTTGTGTATTAATATAGTTAAGTCCATTTCGTGTGGTTAGAAGTTCGGCGCTAGATATTGGCGTTTGTGCTCCCAGTGCGAGGCTACCTATGAACGGCATTGAGACGAACGAGCTGGCGGGCATTAGTGCCGGGTTCTCGAGGTTGTTTTGTGCAAGCCCTTTGGTTTGTAGGTGTAGGTTGGATAGTTGCGCCTGTGCGGTGTTGGCCGAAAAGGCTATCAGGGCTGTGCTGAGCAGAGCTGTGAATATATATGTTTGTATAGATTTTTTCATAAATGTATTAATATGGCGATTGGTTACTCTAGTTCGTTTAATGGGTTAGTGTCAGTTTCTTACTTTGCACCAAGATTGATGCTCGTATTAACACCTAACGTTATTTTGAGGTCTAGCTTGGACTCCATATATAGTTTTGATGTATTTATATCTCCCGGTGCGGCGTTTTCATTCACGTCGTTCGTTGTGCTTGTAAGGTCGAAAAAGAGAGTTTTGGCTTGAAGTAGTTGCGTTATAGTTTTTTGGTCTACAAACTTGAGTATAGGTGTCTCGCGAGGTACTATGTGAGGTACGAAAGCGGGGTCGGTTGGTTTGAGTTTGGATTTGGGCGCCTCGATAGTGAAACTCTCTGTAAACAGGGGTGTTTTCGGTCCGTCAGGCTTGTTGTTTGTAGTTATATACGGGCAGATATTCACATTAAGTGGCAGGGAATTTGTCCCTGCTATTGCAAATGCAATTTCGTGATATTCATTTTCGGGGGGAAGTAGCGTTGATAGGTCGACAGCTGTACTGTCTGTTATAGTAAGGTTTTTGATGGCAACGTCAAACGGTATATTAATGTCATAAATAGCGTTAACTAGGTCCTTGTCATTGATGTGATTAGTTGTTGGGGCTACGTAGCTTGGGTCGCCTAGGTCGGTACTAGTTGGGTTGGCGATAGTTTCGACCGTAAGTTCTATCGAATTGAAGTTTTTAGTGATAGCTTGGGAGATTCCGAAACCGTTAGTAGTTTGGTTATTGCATATTGTTATGCTAGATTCGTCGTCGTTAGTAATTAGGAATCTATCATTTCCGAGTCCTTTTTTAAACTCGATTGGTTTGCCATCGATTATGATTCTTGTAAGTGTTGCCATAATCGGTACGTCGAAGCTGTTTTGTACTTTCACGCTGATGCTGGGATTTTCGAAATAGATGAAGTCTGTATTGACAAGGAATTTATTGAATTCTTCCTCTTCTATCGAAATATTTGTCGTTATGGACGGTGTCTCTTTGCGTCCGAAGAAACCTTCGGCGCTTTTGATGTTATTGATAGCGAGGTCGATGCTAAGGCTGATTTCGCTAGCGTTGCCAGGGATTGCGCCTGTTATAGTAATGTCGAGTGTATTATCCGCGCTGGGTTTTATGCAGTAGCTATCATCGAGTGTTATATTAGACGTGCTACCGAGTGTTAGTGGTTTGTTGTTTTTGGTGATTTGCGGTATAGTGATTACGATGCCCGACAGGTCTGTGGTGCCTTCAGATTTCACCAGCAGTGTTCCATTTTTGATAACTATAGATGTTATTTTCTCGTCAGTCAGCCCTGTTAGTGCAACGTGTTCGGTAATTGGGGTTGGTATTGGGATGAGGTTGGGTGATGATAATATGGGCGCAAAAGTTTTGGAGAATCTTATAGTTTGGTTTGGGAGGGTAAATATTTGTTTAAAGTTGGATTCATCAATTACGGTATTATGGTCATTGAGTGTATATTGAACTATTCCATCTTCGTTAGGTTTGACTTGGTCGCCCACGTTAGCTATTGAGAGGAGTTTTTCGGTCGAGACAGAAATGTTGCCTAGTGGCAGTGTTGTGTTGGCTTCAAAGTAGAGGTCTTCTTTGTTTTGGGTGCAGGCCCCTAGTAGAGTTACGGCAGCTATGATTGGGAGTATAGGTATTTTCATATTGTGTATGTTTTTTTTAAAGTTTGGGGGTGTAATAGTCGTCGTCTATGGTTTTATTGCTAGTTGCCGTTGCTTTGTGTGGGGGTTTATAGGGTCTAAACTGAG
>CAMQUV010000066.1 GCA_947037995.1 uncultured Rikenellaceae bacterium | reverse complement strand
GTACAAGTCGAAAAAGTTTCGGCGGCCTCGGAGAATTTCTTCATTAAACTGCTTATGAAATACGATACAGGTGTGGTATTCGAAAATCTCTGCACGGTGCTAGACATACGCACGCTGTCCCTATCAGAGCCACTTAATTCACCATCACCACTCAGCGCTTCGGCAATGCCCGAATACACCGTAAAGGGTGGCACTAAAACGTGCACTGTAAACGCCGCCACGAATGTAGAATTTACTACTACAGACGAATGGGTGACGCTAACCGCAGGAGTGTCTGACGATAAAATCTCGGTATCTGTTGCAGCCAACTCAACCGGCGCAGCTCGCGAGGGTTCAATCACCATTACAAGCCAAAATGAGTCTATCGACGTAGCGATTACGCAAGCGGCCGAATAGCCAAAAATCCAAAAAAATATCATTCCCCTGTAAATCATAGCAGGGGATATTAAACAACATTTAAAGAGTATTTAAAATGTCAGAAAACAATAAACTTACAAAAGACCAAACGCCTCAAGCTGCGACTGTTGCAGCTCCACCGATACCAACCAAACCTACAACTGGAGTAATTCACGGTAGCAACCTAATTCTAGGTGTTAATATTGGTGAGGTATATCAAGCTATCGGATATTGCAAAACTTGTTCGGTCAACAATAAAGCCGAAACCAAAGACCGCGCCCACAAGAATATGCCCGGAGGTGGTAAATGGAAGGCAAAAAGTGTAGCAGGACTATCCGTATCTATCTCAGCTGAGGGGTTTAGTTGTTTTGAAACTACGGCCGGATTTATTAACCAGGCAAAACTTCTTGAACTATGGGAGGCTGGCGAATCGGTTGAGCTAAGATATAGTTATCGAGGTGAAGAAAACACAACATATCGCAAAGGTATGTTTGCAATCACCGCGCTAGACGAAACGGCCGCCGCTGATGACGATGCTACATTTAGCGTGTCGTTTGAAAACGATGGCCCTGTAACCCCTCACACAATAACTACTAATCCCTAATAATCACTATGAAAAAAATAACACTAGATAGTAAAGAGTACCCAATATCTCGCACTATGGGCGCATTCCTAAGATTCAAGGAGCTCACGGGTAAAGACGTGTCTCAAGTTGGCAATGAAATGGCGGATGTTATAGCACTTCTTTACACTTTCGTTGAGTGTGGATGTCGAATACAGAAGGTTGAATTTCCATACAACGTGCAAGAATTTGCAGACCGAATTGATGTTTCACAAATGGCTGAACTCAAAAAAGAGCTAACAGATTCTAGCATTACTGAAAAAAAAAGAGGGACGAGATAGAGCTCACCATTGACGAAATGTTGGGAATTGCGACGGGTGACGTAGGTATGAGTAGAGCCGATTTCTCAGCCTGCACACCGTCGCAATTTTCACTAATACTAAAGTTTCATAGAAAAAAACAAGAATCCAAAAGCCGCGAGAGTTGGGAGCAAACTAGGTTTCTCGCGTGTGTGCTTTTACAACCTCATAGCAAAAAAAACATACAGCCACGCGATGTAGTTGTATTCGGTTGGGAACAACAAAAAGAGTCTCCCAATTCAGCACAGGGACGCAACGGCACAAAAGAAGATTTTGAAGCTGCAAAAAAAACCTATGGATTATAAGCACACAAAATAAATAATAGCAAAAAAATGTCAAATACAGTACAGTTCAGCATCCGAATAAAAGACCTCTCGGGCTCTGAGATTAAAAACCTTATAGGTAGTCTTAATGGTGTCGATTCTATTGTCGATGAAATTAGAAGCTCTGTGCGTGAAACTGCCTCGGCGTTTGACAAGGCTGCTAGCGAGGCTTTCAAACTAAATCAAATTACCGATATTATATCTGACCTGTCTACTATGCTAACCCAGGCCGTTGCACCCGCTAGGTCGTTTGAAACTTCTATGCGAGCTACTAATACGATGGCTCAACTAGGTGAAAAAGAGTTTGACAAATTAACCGATTCGGTTGATAATCTTTCGAGCTCTATTCCGATAGCCCGTGATTTGTTAGGTAAGGGTCTTTATCAAACAATTTCAAATGGTGTGCCAAAAGATAACTGGCTCACGTTCCTGGAGCGTTCTGCTCGGACGTCAGTTGGTGGCATTGCTAACCTTGAAAAAGTAGTAACAGTAACTTCTACTATTATAAAAAATTACGGTTTAGAATGGGCTGCCGCTGGAGTAATACAGGACAAAATCCAGACCACCGCTAAAAATGGGGTGACTAATTTTGAACAACTATCGGAGGCGCTGCCACGTGTGTCGGGCTCTGCTGCAACACTCAATGTTACAATCGACGAACTCCTGGGCTCATTCGCCACGCTTACGGGTGTATCGGGCAATACTGCCGAAGTTTCTACGCAGCTAGGAGCAATTATGACCGCCCTAATCAAGCCAACAGCAGAAGCTACAAGGCTGGCAACTGCTATGGGTATAGAGTTTAACGCTGCATCAATTAAGGCTGCCGGTGGTTTTGGCACATTCTTATCTTCGCTAAATTCAACCGTGGATAGTTACGCTTCGGCAAATGGATTGCTTAAAGAAGAGATAATGGGCACACTATTTGGCTCGGCCGAGGCTTTGCGTGCAGTTATTCCACTCACGGGAGAACTAGGCTCTAAGTTTGCCGAAAATACAAAAGCAATGGCCAGTAGCGCAGGAACTATCGACGCAGCGTTCGAGCAAATGAACTCAACAACTGATGCAGCCGAACAGCGATTTGATAACCTTACTGCTAGCCTTTCTGACTTTGTTAACGAAATAGTCGGAGCGGCTGCCCCTTATGCTAGTTTTATCTCGCAAACTGTCGTTACAATAGCACAATTAGGTGCATTCAAAAGTGTCATAAAAACAATATCGTTCAAAGGGTTTATACTGGGGGTTACAGGTTCTAAAATAGTTTTAATGGCTAAATCCGCAGCACTAGCCATAGCATCTAAAGCGTCAGTATTATATAGCGGGTCGCTAAAAATACTAACCGTGGCTCTGGGTAGTGCCAAACTGGCCGCAGTGGCTTTTTGGGGTGCCGTCACTATGGGTGTAGGATTGTTGATATATGGTGTCATAGAAATGATTACAAGTTTTACAGGCGCGGCAAATGACAATACTGCGGCGATGAGCGATGCAGAAGAGGCTAATAAGAGTTACAACGAAACGTT
Source organism: uncultured Rikenellaceae bacterium (assembly GCA_947037995.1). GTDB lineage: Bacteria > Bacteroidota > Bacteroidia > Bacteroidales > Rikenellaceae > Mucinivorans. Next base: position 3,431 of record CAMQUV010000066.1, on the reverse strand, counting down.
AGCCAAAACAAAAGCAGAGATGTCAGTTTTGGTTGCAGAACTTGAAAACTTTAATGGTACTAAAGCCGAAGAGAAAAAGAAAGTCGAGGAGCTAAATTCGCGATATGGTGAGACTTTTGGTGTATATAATACCGTCGCTGATTGGTATGACACTCTAGTTGCTAAAAGCGGTTTGTATGTTAAAATGATGGTTAATGAGGCTAAAATACGTCATTTGGCGAACACTGCAGCTACGAGTGAAATTAAACTTAATGACTTACAATCGAACTCGCCTCAAACCGCCAAAAAACAAAGTGGAATATCTAAACATTTTACCGGTGACTGGGAAAATTTTCAAAATAATTTTGCTGCAACCGAGTATGAAAAATCAATAACCCATTTCAATAATGTAGTTGCTAAATCAACCGAGCAGATGCAGAATCTTGTCAAAGAGAACGTAGAGATACAAAAACAATTAAAAGCACCAATAAATGGAATTAGCCCGAGTGGTGGTATTGATGGAGGTGAAACTTTGGGGCTAATAGGTCAAATAAAATCCAAAATACAGGAATTAAACAAGGCTAAAGATGCAGCTAAAACAAAAGAGGAGATAGGGGCAATAAATGCAAAATTAAAGGAGCAGCAAACACTACTTAAATCACTCGAAAACCCTCCTACACGCAAACCCTTAGCCACAGGAGTTACCACTCCGGAGCTTCAAAGTATCGGTGTGAAAGTCGACGTCCCCAAGATAGTTTTCCCAACGCAATTTGCAGACCTCGAGCTGCGATTGGATGGCGTGCAGCACGCGCAAAATGAAATAGCTCGCCTTAAAGATTTACTAACAGTGGCCAACCCTGGAGAAGCTGATATGATTATGACGCAAATTGGGCAATGGCAAAACCTTACGGGAGCAGTGGGTGAAAATGTAGAGACCTCCGCATACGCGAGTCAAGCTATGGGCTCTCTTGGTTCTGCACTAGGTAGTATGTCGGGGCTTGTTGGTGAGGGTGCAGGCGTTTGGCTTAACTATGCAGGTGGAGTTCTGCAGGCAGTGGCTCAAATGATTCCGGCACTTATGGCAGTGTGTATAGGTCAAGCCACTGCAGGTTCGATGGCTTTGCCCGCACCGTGGAACTTCATCCAATTAGGACTATCGCTTGCAGCGGTTGCGGCCTCGTTTGCAGCCATACCAAAGTTTGCGGATGGTGGTATTGCCTACGGTCCCACACTTGGGATATTTGGCGAGTACTCAGGCGCATCGAACAACCCGGAAGTGGTCGCACCACTAAACAAGTTACGCTCACTTATTGAACCTCAAAGCTCAGGCACTGGTGAGGTGACTTTTAAAATTGAGGGTCGCACGTTGGTTGGTATGCTTTCAAAAATGAACAAAATTAATTCAAGAACTTAATCCAATGGCTAAAGAACTAAAATATTATGGTGAGTTTCTCTCTGTTACAAATATTCTATGGCGTGTTGAGATACACAAAGAATATGACGGAGTGAACCCAAACCCTGAAGAGGTTATTTTTCCAGTTGACCCGCTTTCTATTGAATGGAAAGCCACAACAAAAACCGATGTCATCGAATCGTCTGCTGTTACGCTTACACTCGAGAGCGACAGCGACAGGCGTTTCGTAGGTCTTTATAGCGTAGAAGTTGGCGAAGTCATACTCAAGATATATCGTAATGGTATGCTATACTGGTGCGGGTCGCTCGACACGGAACTTTACGAAGAACCTTTTGCCTATGACGACCACTACGATGTGTCGCTAACATTTTCCGATTTCGCACCGTTAGAGCGTTTGAACTGGGAGAGCAAAGGTTTTATTTCAAAACACAATTTAGTGGTTGAGGCATTGACACTTGCCGGCATTGAATATATAGGTATGGATAAATATATATCTACACAATTAAGCTCCGTATCACAACCGATAGACTTAACCGAACTTTATGACCTTGGCGAAAATTATTTTGACGAACAAGGCGAACCGATGAACGTTTTAGAGGTCTTAACCGAATCGCTGAAACCGCTTGCACTTAGAATTAGACAGATTGCAGGGCGCATCGTTATATATGATATAAACTCTATTAATTCATTCAGCACGACAGCCCTGGTGTGGGATTCAACAGATTCGGCTCTGTCGGTAGAAGAGACGTTTAATAATATCTCAGTAGCTTTTTCGCCCTATGCGGATACGGTACTTATGGATTGCGCGCAAGAAGCTGAAATTGCCGCATCTGATAGCCCAACGTCACATATGGTGTATGTCGACAACGAACGTTCCGGGGGTGATTTTAAGTCTCCCGAGGGGTTTAGATTTAAAGCAGGAGAGAAAGGCGGTGAAAATTTAACATTAGGCGGCGGAGCGAAGTTTTTTAGCATCAAATCGGAATACTCAGGAAGCAATGAAGCAGGGGTTGCTTATTCTGCTAAAGGTTTACATTCCATTCACGGCACATACTACAACCTGTTCAAACTAAAGGAACCGCACGATATTAACGCTTCTAGCAGTATGATTATGCGCACGAATAAAAAATTTATATCGTCAGAATTGTCGTCGTCAAAGTATCATAGCTACAGGCTGAAACTTCGTATGGATTTTCTTTTTGACGTGCGCTACAATCCGTTCGAGATGGCTAGTAGACCCAACGAAGAGGGCAACTGGCAACGTCTGCAGGACTGGTGTAATTTTGCTTATGTGCCTATTAAAATACAACTAAAAGATGACGCTGGCAATGTACTTTATCACTATAATAATAAAGCCTCTTTTGACTCAAGTCGATATGATATTGCAGGAACCTGGATAGCAGGAGCAGCTGCATACAATAGTTGTTTTTTGGCCTACTACGATATAGCGGATAGAAAGGCGAAAAGTGGGCTTGGTGGTTGGGCTAAAAACCGCCCTATGATAGGATATTATAGAGATAGTTTGCCCTCAAGTATCGAAATTTTAGCTGAGGGAGATTTCATTCCACTACCACCTGCGAGCGGATGGCTTGAAATTGAGGTTTTGAGTGGGGTGCATCAATTTGACTATAATAGGGAGGTTAAAGATATTTATAGCTTGACTAGATGGGTGATGTATAAAGATTTGAACGTTGAGCTAGTGAATGCCAATGGTACGCCAGTAGATTTGGAAGATATTGAGATTGTAGGGTGGATTAATAAAAAGGCTAAAGAAACGCTGTCAATCTCAACAATAAGCGGTACAATGCCTGAACCTTTACCCTCAGCGAGGGGATTGATATTTGACAGTCTACGCCGCCCTATTACAAGTTTTTACCGTGGCGGGACAGTCACAACAGCCGAGAGGTTGCTAATTAACACCGCTTACAGTCAATATGCCAAAAGAAATACGAGCTTAGCAGGTACGGTAAAACAATTGAACGATTTTGGAATTTATACAGATGACAATGCCGATGGTAAATATATGTTGCTTAGTGAT
>CAMQUV010000065.1 GCA_947037995.1 uncultured Rikenellaceae bacterium | reverse complement strand
TTCGTGTGCTGTTAGCACCCTCCCCTTGCGGAGGCGAGCAATACTAGATTGCCCAACCATCCACAGGCTTTGACTTGTAACTACAAACTACAACGCCTATCAGCGGCGGATTCCCCCCGCCGCCGCTGTATTCACAGCGTCAGCAATCCGCCGGTGGCAACGCACCACTCGAAATCTGCCTGTCGGCACCCTAAGCAACTGGCATAGGCGGAGCTAAGAATATCGAAGGCCTCCCCCAGCCGGAGATGTTCTAATAGAACACCCCCAACAGGCCTTCGAAATCCAAAACCAATTACAACCTACAAATTCGACAGGCTCAGCGGCGGATCCCCCCCGCCGTCGCTGAATTCTACCTGAATAGAATTTCATCGCCAGCATCCGCCGTGACCAAACAGCACCCCAAAACAACATAATGCCAATCATCAGTCGAGAGCGGCCCCCACAGCTCAGACTGGTGGCAACGCCACTCGAAATTTGCCTGTCGGGGGTCTCCACCTCGGCTCTCGAAATCAAAACTAATTCTCTCTAATAATGGCATAGGCGAAGCCAATAATATCGAAGCCTCTCCATAAACATATGTGCTGCGACCCCAAGTTCAGCGGACTACGCAACGAAAAACCCCCTCTCTTTCAACCATATAAATGGTTTTCGAAGAGAGGGGGTAATATGTGTTATAGTTTACAGTTTCTAGCCACGCCATTGACGCGAGCTAGTAATCAGTTACATTTTATTGCAGTCTGCGAGCGCCGTCAGAAATTACGACAGGGTAGATTTTGCAGCTTAGGCCGAATTTTTCTTTATATCGCTCTTGGACAGTCTTAACAAAATTGTCATACTTATCTTCTTTAACGATATTAATAGTGCATCCGCCGAAACCTCCGCCCATTACTCTCGAGCCAGCTACGCCGCACTCTTTTGCTACTTCGTTGACAAAGTCGAGCTCTTCGCACGACACTTCATAAAGCACAGACATACCTATGTGTGTACCATACATTTTGCGTCCTGCAGTTTCGTAGTCTCCTTTTTCCATTGCATCACACGCTTCGAGAAGTCTATCAACTTCCTGTCTTGCGTATAGCGCTCTGATATAGTCTTCTTGGGTGATTTCGCCAATAACTTCTTCGAGCCACTCTAGTTTGGCATCTCTCATAAACTCAACCTCTGGGTGTAGTTTTTGGATAGCTTTCACAGCGCGTTCGCAGCTTTCGCGTCTTTTGTTATAAGGCGAGCCGACTAGTTCGTGTTTCACGCACGAGTCAACAAGGCACACTTTATAGCCATATTTCGCAGGGTCGAAAGAGACATATTCGAACTCTCCTGATTTGCAGTCGAGTCTCATAAGGTGTCCAGCTTTTCCGTGAATAGAGGCGAATTGGTCCATAATTCCACATTTTACACCAACATAGTTATGTTCGGTAGCTTGTCCAATTTTGGCTAGTTCCATTTTATTGAAACCCAGTGCAAGCATATCATTCATAGCGAAGGCATAAGTGCTTTCGAGTGCTGCCGAAGAGCTCATTCCAGCTCCAAGAGGCACATCGCCAGCGAAGACTGTATCAAAACCTTCGTTAAGCACAGCGCCACGTTTTTGCAGCTCTCTGATTACTCCGAAGATATACTTAGCCCAATGTTGGGTAGGTGCATCTTCTTCGTTTAGGCCAAAAGAGGCTTGTTCGTTAAGGTCGAGTGCATAGGCATTGATTTTGTCAGTGCCATTAAATCTAATAGCTGCAACCATAGCTTTATCGACTGCACCTGGGAGCACGAAGCCCCCATTATAGTCAGTATGTTCTCCGATAATATTTATACGTCCTGGCGATGTGTACACGCGATATTCGGTGTCACCGTAAAGGCTTACAAACTTATCTGTAATAGGTAGATTATTCATAATATAGGTTTATTATCTTAAGGGATTAGGTTTTGTATGTGTGGTTATCTTATTGGTTGTCAGTTTTTTTGACTTTAGAACCAACAAGAGCATAATAAAGTAGGTAAGCTTCGCCAACTACAACGATTATCCAAGTAAGGTCCCATCCGCCGATAGCATCAGCAGTGATACCTTGAACGAAAGGAAGCACAGCACCACCAAACACACCTAGCATAAGAGCTCCAGAGCCTTTAGCGGTATATCTACCAAGTCCTTTGACAGCAAGCGAGAAGATTGCAGGCCACATAATAGAGTGGAATAGTCCCACTCCAACAAGTAGCCAAGGATTTTGGATAATCATAGAGGTAATAACAAGAACGCCAGCCGCAACAGACGTAAAGATAAGTTGCGTACGAGCAGGAATAGTACTAACGAACGAGCCGAATAGACGTCCCACTAGCATACCTCCCCAGTACAGCGAGGCCATAAGCGCTGCATTTTCAGCAAATGTGCCCCCAAGGTCTTTAGCGAACAGGTTAATGTTTGCGCCAACACAAACTTCCACGCCAACATACATAAAGATAGCTACTACCCCAAGTGCAAGGTGAGAGAAGCTCCAAACAGAGCCAGGAAGAACTTCATTTTTATTTGAAGTAGTACCTTGGATATCAGGAAGGTCGATTTTAGTAAGTACGAATGCAAGAACTGCGATAACAGCCATAAGAACACCGAATGGTACCATCACGGAGCCAATTTCGATAGAGCTAGAATCAGCGCCTGCAAAAATAATGTATGTAACAAAAAGAGGAGCGATAGTAGTCATAGACGAGTTAGCTGCTCCTGCGATAGACTGGCGTTGAACGTCAGAAGTTCCTTTAACATTACAAGCAACAAGGTAAGGGTTGACAACAACTTGTAGGAATGTCATAGCGGTACCGACAATAAAAGAGCCAAGTAGGAATATGAAGTAAGCTACAGGAATTGTAGATTCTCCTATCATTACAGTAGAGCCAGAGCTTTGGAATTGCCACGCTGATAGTTCAAAAACTCCTAGTCCACCGACTAGTATAAGTAGTGCTGCAACAAGAGTTGAGCGGTATCCTTTTTTCTCTACCATTTTTGCCGATGGTATTCCCATAACTAGGTAAGCTAGGAAGAATGTAAACGTAAGTAGTGTAGTAAGGGTGTTTTTCAGAGCTCCAGCTTCGTTAAGGAACGCAGCTTGTAGTGGTGCTTGAAATTGTTGGTTGAGTACCGTTAGGAAGCCGATAAGCCCCATTAGAACGACCATTGTAATAAATGGTCCGGTGTAGTTCACTTGTTTTTGATTCATAATTTTGGTTTAAGGTAATTAGTTTTGATATATATTAGATTGTTTTGAATTTGTATATGATAGTCTCTTCGTACATATCCCCCACATTCAGCACACAGCTAGGGAATTGCGGTTTATTCGGTGTATCGGGAAAGCATTGGCACTCCATTGCCACTCCTGCTCTGTCGTCATATCGCCCTCCTGATTTACTTTCGGGGCATCCGTTAAGCCAGTTTCCTGTATAGATTTGCACGCCCGGTTGAGTTGTAAGCACTTCGACTGCTCTCCCATTTTCGGGGAAGCTAAGTTCGGCGGCTTTCGTGAGTTTGCCTTTTTCGTATCCTTCCACCGCCCAGCAGTGGTCGTATCCTTTACCTATAATAAGGTGTTCGTATTGTTCGTTGATTCTCGCCCCAATAATATTTGGTTTCACAAAATCCATTGGTGTTCCCGTAACATCTTGCAGCTCCCCTGTGGGTATTGCAGTATTGTCAGTAGGCAAGAATTTCGAGGCATTAATTTGCAGCGTATGGTCTTCGATATTCCCCACTCCTTCACCTTTTAGGTTGATATACAGGTGGTTAGTTAGGTTGACGATTGTTGTAGCGTTAGCTTTGGCACGGTAAGTAATTCCGAGTGCGGCGTTATCGTCCCAGTCATATACTGCTTCGATATACATATCGCCAGGGTATCCCTCTTCGCCATTTTCGCTATGGTAGGCAAAAACGATTCTATTAGTTTCGATACGTCCTTCCCAGACTCTATTTTGGAATCCCGTGGGTCCTCCGTGCAGGTGGTTTGGTCCGTTATTTACGGCAAGGTTGTATGTATTACCTTCGAGTGTAAACTTTCCGGAAGCGATTCTATTGGCGTATCTGCCGACCGATTTGCCCATTGCTGGTCCGTCGCAGACATAAGATTTGAAGTCTTTATATCCTAGTATAACATCTTCAATCTTGCCATTTTTATCTTTCACCCCTGCCCCAACGACAGTAGCTCCGAGGTTAGTGAGTTTGAGCCATTCTCCTTTGGAGTTGGTCATCGTATAGAGTATGATTGGCAGTTCATCGTGTGCGCCCCATACTTCTTGGGTTATAGTCATAAATCGTATATTATTTTAAGGGAAAATTGGGTTAGATTAGTACGCTATGTTTTTTTAGAACAGAGGGTTAGGGTAGACACCTTCTTGTACTAGTTTAGCGATTCTGGCCACAGTTGCCGGTTTGTCCTCTTTGTAAGTCACTCCGAACCAGTCCGAGCTAGTTGGTAGTACTTTGAGTTTTGCTGTTTTATCTTTCACCAGTTTGTTAACGACAAGCGGTATAAAGAATTCAGCTTTAAGGTTAGTTTTATTTTCTTTCAGGAAATCTTTGAACATATCGTTCGAGTGTTGAAAGTAGTCAGGTGTAAATCCAAAAAGGTTCATCGAGACAGGTTTATTTTCTTCGAGCGTAGTTGTTTTATCCTCTTCGATAAATACAATTTGTCCATTTTGGCGTTCTATTTTCGTACGCTCCACCACATCAACGAGGTATCCGTCGTTATCCACCGTGCAGACTCCGCGGCTTACAGTTCCGTTTTCAGATAGTGTTTTGCTGACTTCGTATCCAATCATCACGTATTCGCCAGTTTTGCCCGCAACCGAGCTAAGGTATTTACCGATTGTTTCGATAGCGTTTTGACCATAAAAATCATCAGCATTCATTACGGCAAACGGTTCTTTGATAGTGTCTTGCGCCATCATAAGTGCGTGGTTAGTTCCCCAGGGTTTTTCTCGTCCCTCTGGTACGGTAAAGCCTTGTGGAAGGATGTCGAGTTCTTGGTAGACGTACTCGACCTCGATTTTGCCACCGAATTTTTCGGCGTTGATAGCTTTCTTAAAGTCTGCCGCAAACGAATCGCGAATAACAAAAACGACCTTGCCAAATCCGCCTCTAATCGCGTCATAGACCGAATATTCAATAATCGCCTCGCCCGCAGGGCCAACGCCATCTATCTGTTTAAGTGAGCCGTAACGTGAGCCCATTCCCGCTGCTAGTACTAGTAATGTTGGTTTCATAGTATATCTAAGTGTTTTATTTATTTATGTATATATGTTTCTTTTAAAATCTAAAAAGCAATTTAACCGCATTTCGCCCCCATTTCTACCTTCCTTTCTCGCAAAATGAATTTATATTAGCTATATTTGCACTCACCATTTGAACTATAATTAGTGCAAAGTCTTGACAAATATACGCAACAAAAGTTTTAAAGCAAAATCAAACGTAGAAAATCTTAAAGTAATATAAAATCATAATGAAACAAAATACATTTCTATCATACCTCGCATCACGCAATAAACTGTCTTTTCAAAATATTAGAACTGGTGAAGAATATTGGCACCTTTTTCTTAATAGACTGCACCTCGTAGGCATAATACTTGGACTTATCCTAATATCACTCACTGCTGCACTGTTCCTCGTTGCCTATACCCCAATCCTTGACTATATACCCGGTAACCCAGGCGAAAAACAAAGACAACTGCTAATCACAAATATACTCAAACTTGACTCGCTCGAAAATGAAATAAAATTGTGGGGTGAATATAATGACAACGTCCTACTAGCACTCCAAGGTAATGTTCCAAAAATTGAAGCGGCCAAAGTTATCGAAACTGCACAGACCAAAAAAACAACCATAGCAGCCAGAAATAAATTCGACTCACTCCTCAGAGTAAAACACAGCAAAGACAGCACGTACCTCAATAATAAAAACAAAATGAACCAAAAGGAAATCAATTTTGAAGTGATGCCACCGGCACCAGGTATGATTGTCGAAACGTTTGACCCAACTAAAGGACAACTCGGTATTACTATTACTCCGCCTGCAGGACAAATCATCGTTGCAGCACTCAATGGTACCGTTGTTCTGAGCACTTGGAGCCCCAAAAATGGTAATACCGTAGCTATACAACACGCCGCAAATATTATGTCGATATATAAAAACCTAGCCACAACATCTTGTAAAGTGGGTGACAAAATTAACGCCGGTGGACCAGTCGGAACTGCCGCAAATATCGCTGGCGGAAAACAACCCCTAATTCAATTCGAACTATGGGCTAATGGTGTGCCCCTTAACCCTCAAATGCATATATCATTCTAACGTAAATACCACCGCTGAACGGAGACTTTCCAAATTCAACGAAAAGCGGTCTGTCGTGCTGATAGATACGCGCCATCCCAGATTGCAACGACTATGGAGTCAAAGCCTGTGGAGGGAGATTTATCTCCTTTAGTTCGCTTCTTGTAAGCGTGCCTCCGCACGGGTAGGGTGCTAACAGCACACGAAGTCAGGCTCGCTGGCTAAAAGGCTGCAAGTTGGTTGGTTGGTTGGTTGGTTGGTTGGTTGGTTGGTTGGGCTTCGAGAGCCGAGGTGAGGCTGAAATACCAGTTTCAGTCTGAGCCGTGGGGG
>CAMQUV010000064.1 GCA_947037995.1 uncultured Rikenellaceae bacterium | reverse complement strand
CATTATCATCGGCAGTAATGCACCCCCAACGATTGACATCCAACCCATCAGTTGTTGATGCTATAAGTGGATTTGGCGACGTTCCGAGCGCCATTATAACGCTACTACACTCAATCTCAAATTCACTCCCTTTGATAGCCACAGGAGACCTACGCCCCGACGCATCGGGCTCACCCAACTCTTGGCGCACGCAACGAATCGCTCTGACCCAACCTTTTTCATCGCCCAGTATCTCAACCGGATTTGTTAGCATCTCAAAATCGATACCCTCTTCTTTGGCGTGATGCACCTCTTCGCGTCGCGCAGGAAGTTCGGCTTCAGAACGGCGATAAACGATAGAAGCTTTCGCACCAAGCCTTTTGGCAGTCCTAACTGCATCCATTGCCACATTTCCGCCCCCAACAACCACAACACGCTCTCCTGTATAAACAGGCGTATCATAGCTATCATCATAGGCTTTCATTAGGTTGACCCTAGTTAAAAATTCATTAGCCGACACTACCCCATTAAAACTCTCTCCCCCAATGCCCATAAATCGTGGCAAACCAGCACCCGAGCCAATAAAAACCGCCGAGAACCCCTCACTATCAAATAGTTCGTCGACAGTAATAGTACGCCCAACAACAACATCAGTCTCAATCTTAACCCCTAATCGCTCAACATTCTCAATCTCACGTTTCACCACCCTATCTTTGGGCAATCTAAATTCGGGAATACCATATTGCAATACTCCACCGGGCTTATGAAGCACCTCAAATATAGTTACATCATAGCCCATTTTCTTAATATCCGCAGCACAAGCAAGCCCAGCAGGACCGCTTCCGACAACAGCAACTTTTGCAGACTTAGTTACAGCTACGGGTTCATTTTTAATATTATCTAAAGCCCAATCGCCCACGAAGCGTTCTAGCTTACCTACCGCCACGCTCTCGCCTTTTACTGCTAATATGCACGCTCCTTCGCACTGGCTCTCTTGGGGGCATACTCTGCCGCAAACAGAGGGTAATAAGTTATCTTTAAACAGAGTTATTGCTGATTCTGCGATTTTACCTTCGGCCAATTTGCTTACAAAGCCCGGGATGTCTACCCCAACAGGGCAAGCTGCCGTGCATCGAGGTTTTTTGCAGTTCAAACAACGCGATGCCTCGAGCTCTGCTTCGGGGCCGGTATAGCCCAAACAAACCTCTTCAAAATTTTTGTTTCGTACGTCGGGCAACTGCTCTGCAACTGCCACTCTAGGTATTTTATTTGCCATTTAATTTTTTATCTCTAAATTCTTTTTTTACTCATTTATCTACTGTCCAATCTTGCAACGGTGGTTCTCAGCCTCACGCTCCATCTTGCGAGCCTCAATCGTACGGTACATTCCGCCACGTCTGAGCGCCTCGTCAAAATCAACTTCGTGGCCATCGAACTCAGGTCCCTCAACACAAGCAAAACGAGTTTTACCTGCTACCGTAACCCTACAAGCACCGCACATTCCCGTTCCATCAACCATCATAGTATTCAAACTTACAATTGTTTTAATACCTAATTCCTTAGTCATAAGCGCCACAAATTTCATCATAATCATCGGCCCGATAGCAATAGCAAGCGTAAATTTCTCACCACCATCGCTCAAATTCTTGAGCAAATTAGTTACCAACCCGTGAAACCCTTTCGAGCCATCATCAGTTGCAACGTGCACATTTGGCGTTAGTGCTCTAAACTCACTCTCCAGTATCAAAAAGTCTGCCGATTTAGCTCCCAGTATCACGTGAGGCTGCACTCCCCTATCAGAGAGATACTTAACCTGGGGATATATCGGTGCTGCCCCAAGTCCTCCTGCCACGAAAACAATATTCTGACTAGACAAAGCCTCGTCCGAAAATTCGAGGAGCTCGGAGGGATGCCCTAGTGGCCCCACAAAATTATGGAAACACTCGCCAACTTCCATATTTACTATGCGTACGGTAGATGCTCCGATGGATTGAGTTACAATCGTAATTATGCCTTGCTCGGCGTCAAAGTCGCAAATTGTTAATGGAATACGTTCCGATTTCTCATCAACGATTACTATTAAAAATTGCCCTGCACGAGCCGATTGCGCAACGCGAGGTGCGTAAACACGCATTAAGACTATGCCAGAAGCCAACGTGCGCTTCTCTATTATTTCAAATTTTTTCATCTATTTAAAGTCCTTATTTTTATCTATTATATAATTTACATTCATCTATTTAACATTGGCCAAAAGTCGCACTTCCAACACCGGATTAGTCGGGTCATTCGTAATAACACGAACCATTTGCGCCATAGTTGACAATTCGTCGCTATTAAGTTTCACGGTCATTTTGACAGTCTCTTTCGGTTGAATAGTCTCTTTTTCGAGCTGCACCGATACACCTTTTTTCGCTTCGACATAACGAATTATCAGTGGTGCGGCACCAGTATTTTTAATTAAGAACGTATGTTCTAGCTCTTTTGATATATCGACTGTTGAGAAATGATAAAACTTAGAGTTAATCGCAGCTTTTGGTCCATTTTGGCGTTCGGCGGGGGTTAGTTTCGAGAAATCCTCAACGAAAATGGCTCTTACGTATGCTTTATAATACTGCTCTTTTCCATTTACAAAAACTGGTAAAGCAGCACTCTGCCCACCCCATAAATCGAGCCCTGCGGGGTCAGCTTTAAATATAAAATTGGTTGTTTCATTAGGTGCGAGCTCCGTTTTTTCGACATAAGCTGTCAACCAGTTATCCAGTGGTTTTGAGGCAGTTACGTTAACAGTTTTGTCAGAGGTATTAATAATTTGGAGCACTCTTTTCGATACTTTGGTTCGAGGGATGAGTCCAAAATTGGCTTCGAGGTCTTGCATTCGGATGCCGTTAGAGAGCAGCACAGGATAGAAATCTTCGAGCGTTTTGGGGCGCGGCGTCACCTCGGCCGAGATGGTCAGTACGATTGTTCCGGTATCGGTATTTGCGCGGATATAGATGTTTTTTTGCGTCACCCCGTATTGGTTAACAGGGTCGAATCCGATTTTAATGGATTGCGATTTTCCTGGCAGCAGGGGTTCGCGCGAGAATACAGGCGTCGTGCACCCACAGGCCGTATTAACGCTTAGGATTATAAATGGTTTAGTGCCCGTGTTTTTGTACGAAAAATCGGTATATACCTCTCCGCCAGTCTCTTGAATAGCTCCGAAGTTATGTTCGACTTTATCAAAAACGACAGTCGTATTGGCCATTTGCGCAATCGCCGTATTAAGGCAAAGCAGCAGTAGCAGGGTGATAAATTTACGCATAATTATTTTGAATTTAGAGCAGTGCATCAATCATAGCTTTCCACGAAAAGCGTTCTTTTTCTTTTATAATATTGAATCTAAATTCGTCGGCTTTATCCTCATTAAAGAAGGTGTTTATGGCCTCCACAATCTTATCGCAATTTACATCTACAACATACCCTACTTTTCCGTGCGGTACGATTTCGGATAGCCCTCCAACGTTGGTAACAACCATTGGCACGCCGTAGTTATAGGCCACTTGAGTAACACCGCTTTGCGTTGCCGTTCTGTAAGGTTGCACAAGCAGGTCGGTGGCAGAAAAGTAAGTAGCCACAGCATTTTCCTCAATATATTTATCGTGTAGTATAACCTCGCAGCTCTGTTTTAGTTCTTCGATTACGGTGATATATTTGTCTCTATCGCCATAAAATTCGCCTGCGATAAGTAGTTGATAATTCTCTTTATTTTCGAGTTTACGCCAAGCGTCGAGCAGCAGGTCGAGTCCTTTGTAGTGTCTAATAAACCCAAAGAACATCACGGTTTTTTTGGTTGGATTAATCCCTAGAATTTCGCAGGCCTCGGCACGTGTGACAGTGTCGCCGTATGTGTCATAGATAGGGTGCGGCGCAAAGGCGTGCTGACCATTAAAGTCAAAACGGGTCAATTCTTCGCCAACTTGTTTAGACATATAGACTACTTTATCGACTGATTTGAGGAAGTAGTTGGTCAGGGCGTGGTCATAGAAATGCTCTTCGTGCGGGACGATATTATCAGTAAGAGCAACGATTTTGATATTTCTTTTTTTCAGTCCACGTGCAATTTTACCAAGAGCAGGTGCAAGAAAAGGGGTCCAATATCTAATTATAACAAGGTCCGGTTTGGTCTGGGCAATAGAGCGCGCAGTTCTACACCAAGAAAAGGGGTTGATAGAATTGATTTGGCGCGATATATTGAGGTCGGGTTTCGGAACATCGGCGTATTGAGTTTTGCCCGGAAACAGGATTGAGGGGTATTGCAGTGTGAAGCTGACAATATCCACAATATGCCCCTGAAGGGTTAGATTGTGTGCCAAAACTTCGTTAAATTTTGCAATTCCGCCACGATATGGGTGGGCAGGGCCGACTATAGTGATTTTCATAATAAATTCGAATCTGATTTTTGTAAACTAGAAAAAAGAGAACTATGTGACTTTAAAAAGTAATAGTAAGGCAAAGTTAGAAAAAAATTGCTATTTTTGCGTATTAAATAATTATTATTTGTTTGGAAAATTCCAGATGAAAACAAATCTTCCCTAAGGGTCAATTTTATGCTTATAAACCTATTAATACTGGCACTCGTTCTGATAGGACTAATCACTATCGCCAAACGTCGTGAACTAATACAAATCAGCGCTTTTCTGTTCTTTGTAGCTCAACTAGGTTTTGCCGGATGGGCCGTGGTCAACCGCTCACAGACATTTTTGGAATATTTTACCCTCGACACACTCGGAATAACATTCTATATACTAATGGCCGTGATTGGACTGATTACAACGATTAGTAGCATACCATATCTTGACGGTGAAAGCGTTAGGCAACATAAAATTTATTTTATTGCCCTCATTACACTCAACCTCGCACTTACGGGACTGTATTTTGCCAATAATATTGCAGTGGGATGGATTTTCCTCGAAGCTACGACTATAGCTACCGCAGGACTCACCTACCACCGTCGAACGCCCAGAGCACTCGAAGCCACGTGGAAATATATTTTTGTCAGCTCCGTAGGTATAGCTATAGCTTACCTGGGAATACTTCTTCTGGAAAGTTCGATGAACTCGGGGTCACACCTGTTCTACAACGATATTGCACAAAATATTGCTGGGGCAAATCTGATCTATGGCAAAATAGCGTTCCTTTTGATTTTTGTGGGATATAGCGCTAAGCTCGAAGTTTTCCCTCTATTCACTGTCGGCATTGATGCAAACCACGCTGCACCGTCACCCGCTGCGGCTTTTATCTCTTCCGCACTCGTCGGAGGAGGAGTTATTTCGCTGCTCAGACTATATTTTTCTGTAGAACCAAACGTCGAGCTGTTTAGCTGGGTGAAAAATATACTGATGATTACCGCTCTTTTCTCAATTGTCGTAACAGCTGTGTATATGGGAAGGACACGAAACTATAAAAGATTGCTGGCATATTCGACCGTTGAAAATAGCTCGATAATTCTGCTGGGACTTGCAATCTCAGGCATAGGAGTTTGGGCAGCTGTACTGCACGCAATGTCACACTTCTTGATAAAGGGGTTGGCTTTTATGCAACTCTCTACAATCGGAAAAATGTATGGCAACTATAGAGTCGGACATATTGGAAACTATTTTAAAGTCGACCCGCTGGGAGCTTTCGCACTCGTACTTGTGCTAATTACACTCGTGGCGATGCCACCATCAATATTTTTCCAAAGTGAATTTATTATCTTTAGCAACCTTACCAAACATCCGATTGCCTTTATTATAGTAGCAATCTCAATTATTACTATTATATATTGGCTGCTTAGCAAATTCTTGCCAATACTCTACAAACCAGTTGATACAACAAACGTAAATAAAAAAGCGAAAAACAATACACTTAGTATAGTCGTGATATTAATCACACTCACTACACTGACACTCGGGGTATACCTCGCGCCGCAATTACAGGAACTCGTCTCTAACATTAGCCAATTTCAGCGATGAATAATTTTATAGAAAATCAATACGATAACAAACCAATACTACTTAGTAAAATCCCAAAACTTGCTAATGAGACTTTCTTAACAGAGTTTGCTGAAATGATGAACCAACCTAAACATTGGCTGGTGGCGTATTTTGCAATCACAGAAAAGGAAGAGCTGAAACTGCTTGCAGTTTTTGCGGATAGTGAAATAGGAGCGCTCAAAATATTCTCAACCTCGCTCAACGAAATCACAGCTGAGATAAAATCTCTGGCTAACGAATTTCCTGCGACATCAAATTTTGAACGAGAAATCCACGAGAAATTTGGTACTCAATTCTTGGGACATCCGTGGCTAAAACCACTAAGATATTCTCACGATAGAGCCGACAAATCTCAACTAATCGACAACTACCCTTTCCTGCAAACCGAAAACCCCAAACATCATCTTGTGCACGTGGGACCAGTCCACGCAGGAATAATCGAGCCGGGGGCATTTAGATTTATTATGGAAGGCGAAAGAATATTACACCTGGAGATTGCTCTCGGATACCAACACCGAGGCGTTGAGAAATTGATGGTCAACGCAAAAAATAACCTTACACGAATTACACTGGCCGAACAAATTGCCGGCGATAGCACTGTGGCTCACGCTACGGCGACAGCACTGATACTCGAA